>JARRRH010000027.1:0-16997 GCA_037380925.1 Deltaproteobacteria bacterium
CACCCGCTTCGGCTGCGGTCGAAATGGCAGAAGTGATTTTGAAAGACAAGAAAAAGATACTTCCCTGTGCCGCCTACTTGGAGGGTGAATACGGTATCCGGAGTTTGTTCATCGGTGTCCCTGTGAAGCTGGGAGCCAACGGGATCGAACAAATCATTGAGATCAGGCTCAATGAAGAAGAACAAAAATCTCTAAATCATTCGGCCGATGCGGTTCGCAAGCTGGTAGACGATATGAAACGCCTCGCGGGGTAGCTCTCGGAGGCTGTCGGAAATCCCGCATCTCCCCGCAAAGGCGGGATTTCGCAAGCTCAAGCGGTCTGCGCAGGGAAGGCTTAAGGCAAGAGACCTAAAATATCGCTTTGTTCTTAACCGTGAGTCTTACGCCTTGCCTGCCCTGAGCGTCGTCGAAGGGAGCCTTAAGCCCGAGAAATCGCACGCAGATTGTCAGTTTGGCATGAGAGGAGAAACAAGATGAGTGCAACAACCAAGACCAGTGAAGGAAATGAAGCAGCGGCTTACGTAGCCTATGCCATGAGTGATGTGGCAGCCATTTATCCCATTACCCCTTCCAGCAGTATGGGCGAGTACTGTGATGAATGGGCAGCCCATGGACGGAAGAACATTTTCGGCCAGGTTCTGCGGGTGGTAGAAATGCAATCCGAGGCCGGGGCCGCAGGGGCCGCTCATGGCGCGCTCTCAGCAGGCGCCCTTGCCACCACCTTTACCGCATCTCAGGGTCTGCTCCTCATGATCCCCAACATGTATAAAATCTCCGGTGAGATTATGCCCACCGTATTTCATGTGTCGGCCCGCGCCATCGCCGCCCACGCCCTCTCCATTTTCGGCGATCACGGAGATGTCAATGCGGTGAGAGAGACCGGGTTTTCTCTCATCGGGTCCGCATCGGTCCAGGAGGCTTTGGACCTAGCCCTGGTAGCCCATCTGGCCAGTGTTCGAACCAGTCTCCCCTTCCTCCATTTTTTCGATGGGTTCAGGACCTCCATGGAGATTCAGAAAATAGAGCTCATTGACTATGAAGATATGGCGAAGCTTGTGGACTGGGAGGCCATTGATGAGTTCCGAAGCCGGTGTATGAACCCTGAGTACCCCCAGATGCGAGGAACAGCTCAAAACCCGGATATATTCTTTCAATGCAAAGAGGCGTCCAACCCCTATTTTGCCCAGATCCCCTTCATCGTCCAAGAGGAGATGCAAAAGGTGAGCGACCTCACGGGCCGGCGGTACAATCTCTTCGATTATGCAGGGCACCCTGAGGCGGAAAGGGTTATTGTCTCCATGGCGTCAAGCTGTGATGTGGGTGAGGAAACGGTGAATTATCTGAGCGGCTTGGGCCAAAAAGTGGGCCTCATCAAGGTGCGGCTCTACCATCCCTTCTCTGCAGAGCACTTCCTGAGGGCACTTCCCGCCACCGTTAAGCGCATAGCGGTCCTAGAGAGAACCAAAGCCCCGGGAAGTCTGGGTGAACCTCTTTATAGGGATGTCTGCACAGTGTATCAGGAAAGGGGGGAACACCCCATCATTGCGGGCGGCCGTTACGGCCTGGGCGAACATGTCGGTATTTTCTCCGATAATTTTGATCGCGTTTTTGTTTTCACTGTCGGCATTGTGGATGATGTGACCCACACCTCCCTGGACATGGGGGAAGAGATAGATCCGGCGCCCACGGGTACGGTGAGGTGCAAGTTCTGGGGACTGGGAGCAGACGGTACCGTAGGAGCCAACAAAAACGCGATCAAAATTATCGGAGAAAATACCGACATGTTCGCCCAGGCCTATTTTGCCTATGACGCCAAGAAATCCGGCGGTATCACCATGTCCCATCTTCGTTTTTCCCCTGATAAGATCCAGTCGCCGTATCTCTTAACCCATTCCGACTTCATCGCCTGTCACAACCCCGCTTTCGTCAACCAGTACAACATCCTGGAAGGCATCCGGGAAGGCGGTTCATTCCTCCTCAATTCGCCCTGGACCTTGGAGGAGATGGAAACAAAACTGCCCGACCCCATGAAGCGAACCATAGCGCAGAAAAGTCTCGATTTCTATAACATTGACGCGGTTAAAATCGCTTCTGAGCTGGGCCTGGGCGGGCGCATCAACATGATCATGCAGGCCGCTTTTTTTCATATTGCCAACGTCATACCTCCCAAGCAAGCCTTCAAATACATCAAGGACGCTATCAAGAAGACTTACGGAAAAAAGGGTGACAAGATCGTCAAGATGAATGTGGATGCTGTGGACAAGGCGGTTGCTGCACTGAAGAAAATCGATGTCCCGGAGTCCTGGGCCACGGCGGGACACGAGTCCTACATTGAAAAGGATGAACCGGAGTTCGTCACCAAAGTGATGCGGCCCATGCTCGCCCAGCAGGGAGACAAACTTCCAGTGAGCGCCTTCAGCCCTGACGGCATCTTCCCCACAGGCACGACCCGGTACGAAAAGCGCGGCGTTGCCATCAACGTGCCTGAGTGGCTTCCTGAAAACTGCATACAGTGTAATCAGTGCGCCTTTGTTTGTCCTCACGCTGTAATTCGACCAGTTCTGGCCCGCGAAGGGGACCTGAAGAATGCGCCGAAAGACTTTGTTACTCTGGAAGCCAAAGGCAAGGAGCTGAAAGGGCTCCGGTTCAGGATTCAAATCAGCCCCCTGGACTGCACCGGGTGCGGCAACTGCGCCGACATCTGCCCGGCCAAAGACAAAGCCTTGGTCATGAAACCTCTCGCTACCCAGACGGCCGTGCAGGTCGAGAATCACGTCTTTTCCACCAAACTCCCGATTATGGACAACCTGATGCCTGCCACTTCTGTTAAGGGCAGTCAGTTCAGGCAGCCCCTCTTTGAGTTCTCCGGCGCTTGCCCGGGCTGCGGGGAAACCTCGTACATCAAGGTGATCACCCAACTGTTCGGGGATAGGATGATGATTGCCAATGCCACCGGCTGTTCATCCATATACGGTGGTTCAGCTCCGAGCTGCCCTTACACGACCAACGAGGAAGGCTGCGGGCCGGCCTGGGCCAATTCGCTCTTTGAGGACAATGCCGAGTACGGATTCGGCATGGCCCTTGGGGTCACCCAACGGCGGGACAAGTTGGCCGACCTGATTCGCGAAGTAGTCGACGGTGACATTTCATCGGAATTGAAGGAAGCGTTTCAGCTTTGGCTTGATAATTCGCAGGACGGAGAAAAGTCCAAGGAGTACGGCGGAAAAATTGAAGAACTCCTCCAGGTGGAACTCACCCAGAAGGCATCGCCTGTTGAGGACTTGCTCTACGAGATCCTTGACCGCAGCGACTACCTCACCAAGAAATCGATTTGGGTTTTCGGAGGCGATGGTTGGGCCTATGATATCGGTTACGGGGGCCTAGATCACGTCATCGCCATGGGTTGGGATCTGAATATTCTCGTTCTCGACACGGAAGTCTATTCGAACACAGGGGGTCAGTCCTCCAAGTCAACACCGACCGGTGCTGTGGCCAAATTTGCCGCCAGCGGCAAACCCACACGCAAAAAGGACCTGGGAAGGATGGCCATGACTTACGGCTATGTGTACGTTGCCTCTGTGGCCATGGGCGCGAATAAGAACCATCTGATGAAAGCATTGGTTGAAGCGGAAAGTTACCAGGGCCCTTCGCTGATTATTGCCTATGCCCCTTGCATCAACCACGGCATCAACATGGGGCGAAGCCAGAATGAAGAGAAAAAGGCGGTCGACTCAGGGTACTGGCCTCTTTATCGCTACAATCCAAGGCTGAAAGAAGAGGGCAAGAATCCCTTCATTTTGGATTCCAAGGAGCCTGCCGGGGATTTCAAAGAGTTCCTTATGGGTGAAGTGCGATATTCGAGCTTGACGAGGACGTTTCCCCAAAAAGCGGAGGAACTTTTTAAGAAGGCCGAAAAGGACATGCAAGACCGTTACGAGGCCTATAAGCGGCTGGCCAGCGGGTAAGATCTTGGCCTCGGCCTCTTTTTGTTTGACAGAGCCGCCTTCTGATGAATAATTTACTGTTTCAATAGGATATGAGCCTATTCTAATGTCCTGCAAGTCGTCAGGTCTCAAAATAATTTTTCTAGGAGCAAGTTAAAAGACATGATCATGGAACATCTTTTTACACCTTTCCTGTTTAAGAATATTCAGCTGAAAAACCGGATTGTCATGCCTCCCCTGGCCTCTTTTCTCATCCAGGATGACGGCTCTGTGACGGATAAAACCATCGAGCACTACAGAAGGCGCGCTGCCGGCGGACCGGCGATGGTCATCATGGAAGCCCATGCTGTTTCACCGGAGGGCGTCGTGTCGAACCATCAAGCAAGAATCTATGAAGACCGGTTCATCGAGGGTCTGTCGCGTATCGTAAAGGTGATCAGAGGGGAAGGCGCTGTGCCCGCCATCCAGATTCACCACGCCGGCCGGCAAACATCGGCAAGGGTGATCGGACAAAAGCCCTTCGCTCCTTCCAACCTGCCCTGCCCTACGATTCGCGGCGACGTGGAGCCCCTTACGATCGACGGAATTCAGAGAATTGTCCGCCACTTCGGAGAAGCCGCTCGCAGGGCCGTAGAGGCCGGCTTTGAACTGCTGGAGATACACGGCGCCCACGGCTATCTGATTAATCAGTTCATGTCCAGATTTTCCAATATTCGAAAGGACGAATACGGCGGCGATGCTGCCGGACGAGCCCGGTTTGCCGTTGAGATTGTCCGAGAAGTCAGAAGGACGATTGGGCCTGATTTCCCCCTTTCCTTCAAAATCAGTGCTCAAGAATTTGTGACAAACGGCTTGACCGTGGAAGAAAGCCTTGAGATTCTTAAGCAAATCATTCCAGCAGGCGTTGATATGGTGCAGGTATCTGCCGGCAATGATGCCTCCCCTGAATGGATTTGTCAGCCCATGTTCATGGAAAAAGCCTGCCTGGCCGATTCAGCGGGAGTTATAAGAAACGCCCTTAAGATGCCTGTCATGGCTGTAGGCAGGATAAACGATCCCCAGGTCGCCGATGCGATTATCGCCGAAGGGAAAGCGGACTTGGTTTGTATGGGGCGGGGTCTCTTGGCCGATCCGGAAATGCCGAAGAAAGCTCAAGAAGGTCGGCTGGATGACATCAGAATCTGCATTGCCTGCAATACGTGCATGGAATCCATTTTCAGAAGGGGTCGCGTCGAATGCCTGGTCAACCCCACGCTTGGCCGCGAAAAGGAAATGGAGCTCAAGCCGGCGGAAACACGAAAGAAAGTGATGGTAGTCGGCGGAGGCCCCGGCGGCTTGCATGTGGCCTGGGTGGCGGCAAGACGAGGGCATGATGTTCACCTCTATGAAAAGCAAGGACAACTCGGAGGACAGCTCAACTTAGGCAGCGTGACGAAGTATAAGAAAGAGCTGCTCAGCCTGATCGGCTTTCAGAAGAGGCAGGTTGAAAAGTCCGGCATCAAAATCCATCTCAATTGTGAAGTGACCCTGGAGACGGTGGATCGGGAGAAGCCGGATGTAGTCGTCCTTTCTACGGGCTCCATCCCTGTCGCACCGCCTCTTCCCGGCATGGACAAACCCATTGTCCGGACTCTGGCACAGGTTTTTAATGGCGAGCACCTGGCCGGGAAAAAGAGCGTGGTCGTCGGTGGCGGTGCGACAGGGTGTGAAGTGGCTCATCATCTCTCTGAAAGCGGCTGTTCAGTGACCATCGTGGAACAGCTCGACAAACTGGCCGGCCAACTCGAATCCATCACCAGGAAGGTGCTGCTCAAGCAGCTTAAGGATAACAATGTCCGGTTCCTGACCGGCTTCAGCTTGGCGAAGATAGAAGACCATGGTGTGGTGGTCGCGAACTCCGATGGGGAGGAGTCTTTTATTGAAGCGGAGGCCGTGGTCATCGCGATCGGCAATAGACCCGATAACAGGCTCTATGAACAGATTAAATCCACGGGCACCCCGGTCTATCAAATTGGGGATTGTCTGGAACCCAGGAGCGCAAAAGCGGCGATTTTTGAAGCAGCAGACATCGGGCGGGCTATTTGACTCAGGATGGTACCGACTGACCAGTCGCCGATATGCCGTCTTGATTTCATCCGATGAGGCGGTCTCTTTCACCCCGAGAACCTCGTAAGGATTGAAAGGCCTGGGCCGCCGCTTGCCTACCGCCTCGTCTTCCTCCCTGAAAGCGCGGTTGCCTGAAGCCCTCTCCCCGGCCCGACGCGACCTTTCGGCCCTTCTGGGCCTGAGAAAGAAAAAGTACACCAGCAAACCGATGAGCAGGATGTCATCGACCCATCCCACACCCGGAAAAAAATCAGGAACCAGGTCATAGGGAAAAAGAAAATACAAAATTAGGAGAAGAATTAACCAAAGAGGCATCCTCGGCCCCTCCTCTACGAGCTCGATGCCTTGGCTTCCTTGATAAGCTCTTCCCCGAAGTTGTGGAGGAAGGTATCCAGATCTTCCTCCCACTGGGGCATGATATTGATCCCTTGCTGTTTGAGAAGCCTGTTTTCTAAGATGCAGTTGCGGGGTCTTTTTGCACGCTGAGCCAAGTCCTTCAAGCGACAGGCCTGGATGGATGCTTTTATTTTTAACCCGCTTAGAACACGCTCGGCACAGCTGTACCGCGTGCAAAAGCCCTCCGAGGTGGCGTTGAAAGTCCCTCTGGCGTCAACCCGGATCAGTTCTCGAATTTGCTCGGCCAACCGATAGCAAGCAGAGATGTGATAAAATTGTTTCCTCTCCTGCCATAGAGCCAGCCTGTACGAACGATAATGTAGTCGGGGGAATTCTCCTTGACGGCTATTTCGCTCTCCATTTTGCTTTTTCCATAGGCGGAGATGGGATCCATGGAATCGTCTTCAAAATAAGGCTGCGGCACACTCTTTTGTCCACTGAATATGTAGTCGCTGGAAATGTGGATCAGTTTGCACTCATACCGGGCCGACCCCTGGGCCAGGTTCCTGGGTCCTTCCACATTCGCCTTTCTGACTGTAAAAGCGTCTTTTTCGCAGGCATCCACGTCCGTGAAGGCGGCACAGTTCAAAATGAGATGGGGGCGGACATGATGCAGTTTGTCTATCACTTTGTCCCAACTGGTAATATCCAATTCCTTTCTGTCAGGTGCAACAACATCGTAACTTTCACCGAGAACCGAGTAGCAATCGCTTCCGAGCATGCCCCTGCTCCCTAAAAGCAATATTTTCATCTTGGATTAACCCTCCTGAAATACCAAAATCCAAACGCCGGTCCATCCGGCAAATGAGTAGGCCTGTTTCCAAAAACTCTTTCAACCGTGGTTTCTGGAAGACGACCCTAAAGGGTTTTCTTCGATTCCAAGGCTCCCGGTCTGGCCAGTCACTGGGAAAACCCTTTGGGGCCGTCTTTTTGTGATGAGTCGATCGTCCTTCTTGTCATTTGTGTTCATTTGCCGGATGAACCCAAACGGCTTTCTACCACAAAAGGCGAAAAATGTCCTAGACATCTTTGTTGGAAGGTTGCAAATTTCCATGTAATCTAATATATTAACGTTCACGTTTCGGTCAACACTTCCAATGAAGCTCCCCTTTCTTGAAGAAGAGAGGAGAGGGATCTTTTGTCATCTCCGTGTTTGCCATGGTAGGAAGATCGCCCTTTAGCTCCCCACATTGGACCCTCCTTGCCTTTCTTCTCATGCTGCTTGTGCTCGCATTGCCGGACCCTGCCTGGACCTTTGAAAAGCAGGGCCCGTCACTTTATGACGATCCCTTAAAGCAGGACATTCTTCTGGGTATCGACCTTTTGTATGACATGAAATTTGATGAGGCGGAGGCGCTCTTTTCCAGGATAGCCTCACAGAGACCGGAGAGCCCCGCCGGCTACTTCTATCTGGCCATGGTTTCCTGGTCTCGATTGGCCTCCGGCTTCTGGTCTTCTGATGTGCTGGCCGAGTACGCTCGGCGTATCGACAAAACCATAGAAATCGCAAGAAAGTGCATTGAAAGCGGTAAACCCGGCAGCTACGTCTATTTCTACCTCGGAGGCGCCCTGGGCTTCAAAGGGCGTTTCGAACTGATGCAACACAAGTGGATCAGATCTTTTGACCAGGCCTACCAAGCTATTCAGGCCCTTGAAAAATGCCGCGAGATGGACCCCGGCAACCAAGATGTTCTCTTCGGCTTGGGGATTTATGACTATTACACAGCCCGCTTATCCGGCTTCCTCAAATTCCTGACCTATCTTCTCCTTCACAAAGGAGATAAGGAAGAAGGCTTGAAAAAACTCCACATTGCAGCGGAAAAGGCCACTTACTGCAACATAGAGGCCAAAAGCATGCTGGTCCACATCTATCTGTTTTTAGAAGAAGACTTTGGGAAAGCGCTTCCTCTTACCCAGGAACTGGCCGCAAGGTACCGGAATGACCCGAGACACAAGTTCTTTGAAGGGGTCGTTTATATCCGAGAGGGAAAAGATGCTGCGTACAGGGCTGTTGTAGAATTTCTTCGTAGAAGGGCGCTTGCCGCTTCCTCAGGAGCCCTGGCTGCCGCCTGGCACAAACAGGCTCTTTACCTGGAAGCGTGCTACCACCTATTTCGCGGGCAATGCTCTGAGGCAAGGGCCAAGCTGGAAGCCGTTCTATCCAAGCCGGATCCTTTGGAGGATCCCGCCATGATCGCATGGCCCTTGCTGAAAAAGGCTATGAGCTACGACCTGGAAGGCAACCGGGAAAGAGCGGTCGTGTTTTACAACCGTATCCTGGACATGGAAAACGGTGCGGGCGCCCAGTTCCTGGCAGAGAAGTATCTGCATGAGCCTGTTCAAAAGAACGACCCTTTTCTTGGTTACTGATATGGGTATGCGAAGACGTGACCTCCCCGCGCTGTCAATGCTCCTGTTTCTCTTCCTCGCCTCAGCGTGTATCCCCTTTGCCCTGAGACTGTCGCCTTCTGTTTTCGAAAACATGGCCACATCCCTCTTCGAAGAATGCGACCCACAAATAGCGGAAAACGCCATCCCGTCAAACTTGAAGCTTCTGGAGGGGCTCCTCAAGAACGATCCTGCCAACCGTGAGATTTTGTCCACTCTCTGCATGGGATATGCCGGCTATGCCCTCCTCTTCGTCGAACCTGGTGATTCTGAACGGGCCTCCCGGATCTACCTCCGGGCGCTGAATTACGGATTTGAGGCCCTGGGGCCTGCGGGGAAAAAAATCCGCAATCCGAAAGCCGACAGGGCCCTCACTCAGGAGGGGTTAAGCCGTCTTGGCAAAAAAGAGTTCAAAGCCTTATTTTGGGCTGCCTTGTCCTGGAATGCCTGGATCAACCTCAATCTTGATCAACCGGAGGCCCTTGCCCAGTTGGCCGCAGCCCAGGCGTGTCTCGAGAAGGTGATGGAACTCAATGGCCGCTATTTCTACGGTCTTCCCCATATCCTGGCAGGGGTCGGCCTCTCAGCTCGCCCCCCTCTTCTCGGAGGAAACCCCGAGAAGGCCAGAGCCCACTTCCAGGAGGCACTGAAATGGGGAGAGAGGAAATTTTTCTTGGCCCAATATTACTTTGCAAGGTATTATGCCGTGCGGGTTCAGGACAAGGAACTCTTTTTCAAACTTCTGCGAGAAATCCTGGATGGGAATCCTCAGGAACTCAAGGAGGCCTGTCTCATCAACACCATCATCCAGCGCGCAGCCGCAAAGCTCATCCAAGAAACAGACGAGCTTTTCCTTTAGGATTACACCATGTCCTGTAAAGTCTTCTCAACTGCATGCCTCATTGCGCTGACCCTGGGTCTGTGTCAGACCCATGCCCTGCCCGATAGGGTCTATGGTGCCGACAGATTTCTCATCAAGTTCGCCACCGTAGCCCCGGAAGGGTCCACCTGGATGAAGCACATGAGGGACCTCGATAAAGCGCTGCGAGAAAAGAGCGAGGAGCGGGTCGGCTTCAGGATCTATCCGGGCGGTGTAGCCGGTGATGAGCTCGATGTGCTGAGAAAGATAAGGATCGGGCAGATTCACAGCACGGCTTTCTCCGGAGTGGGTTTCGGGCAGATTTTGCCCATGGTCAGGGTCCTGGACTTACCTTTCATGTTCCGGGACTACAACGAAGCTGACCTTGTTCACAGAGAGCTGGAAGGCTTCTTTTCCAACCGCTTTCAAGAAAGGCGCTTTGAGTTGATTTCATGGGCAGAGGTAGGAAATGTGCATATTTACTCCAAAAAGCCCATTAGAAAGGTGAGGGACCTTTCGCGGCTTAAAGTATGGGCATGGTCCGGCGACCCCATAGCCAAAGAAGCGTTCACCGCCATGGCCACCAATCCCATCCCCTTGGCCATAACGGATGTGACCACAGCCCTGAACACAGGAATGATCGACACGATCTACGCACCTCCGTTGGGCGCCCTGGCACTACAGTGGTACCCATATCTCAACTATATGATGTCTCTCCCTTTAGCCCACAGCACAGGTGCCATTCTCATAACCAAAGACTATGCGGATCAAATGCCGCCGGATCTCTTCAAGATGGTCAAGGAAACAGTGCGCAACGCCATGGTCGCATTGACCGCTGACTTGAGAGCACAGAATGAAGAAACCGTCCGCCTTCTGGAAAAGCATGGGCTCACTGTTCTCCCTATCCCGTCAGGACCGGAGCTTCAGGAATTTTACAAGGTCCACGATCGAGTGGCAATGGCCCTGGCAGGCCAAATCTATCCCAGGGAATTGCTCGAACGGGTTTACAAAATTTTAGGTACGCGGCCCTGATGAGGATTTTGAGATCAGTTGACAAGGCTATCGGCCGTTTGGAAGGGTGGCTGATTGTGGCCTTCCTGAGCACCATGGTGATCCTCACCTTTTTCCAGGTCCTTCTTCGGGCCCTTTATCGTTACGGCCATGCGGGTTGGGCCAACATTCTTGTGGGCCAAATCGACTGGAGCGAACCTCTGGTCAGACTCCTTGTTCTCTGGACCGCTTTTCTGGGGGCATCCCTGGTTACAGGGGAAAACAAACACATCAAAATAGACATCCTGTCCGATCTCCTTCCACGCCGCTGGCTGCCCGTCCGGGAATTGGTGCTGTCGGTCGCCTGCGTAGTTGTCACCGGACTGATGGTGCAAGCCTCCGTGGGCTATATACACATGGAGATGACCTTTGGCACCCGTCTCTTCCTGGGTATACCCACTTGGCTGGGACAACTCATTTTGCCGGCCGGGTTCTCCCTCCTTCTGTTTCGCTTTCTTGTGAGAAGCCTCGAGCAAACGATTCTTCTTCTGGAAGGGAAGAGACCATGATCGTGACGATCATTGTGGCGATTATTCTCTTGACCCTTCTGGGTTTACCCATATTTGCGGCGATCACGGCGGCGGCCATGCTGGGTCTGTACTCCAATGGGGTTGACCTGTCCGCCATTGCCATCGAGATCTCCAGGCTCGCCAACGCTCCTGTCTTACTCGCCGTGCCCCTCTTTACCCTTGCAGGATACCTCCTCGGTCATGGCGAAACTTCCGAACGCTTGGTGCGATTTTCACGGAGCCTCTTTGGATGTGTTCCAGGCGGACTCGGTGTGGTGGCTTTGGTGACCTGCGCTTTTTTTACGGCCATTACAGGTGCTACGGGCGTAACGATCATCGCCCTGGGCGGTTTGCTGTTTCCAGCCTTGATATCCGATGGATACAGTGAAAACTTCTCCCTGGGATTGATGACTTCTTCCGGGAGCCTGGGGCTCCATTTCCCACCCAGTCTTCCGATTATCCTTTACGGATTCGTATCTGGCGCCAGTATCGAAAGGCTGTTCATTGCCGGGGTTCTTCCCGGCGCCCTCATGGTCGGGATTCTTTGCATCTTTTCAATCTTTATGGGTAAAAAGTGGCAACTCGAAAGGCCTCCCTTCTCTTTCTCCCAATTCATCCACGCTCTCAAGGGGGCTGTTTGGGAATTGCCCATTCCTTTTTTGATTATCCTGGCTATTTACACCGGTTTTTCAACCGCCACAGAAGCGGCAGCGCTTACTGTGGCTTATGTGCTCCTCATAAAAATCTTCGTGTTTCGCGAGCTCACTCTCACTGCTGATGCGCCCCGAATTATGATGGAGAGCATGAAGATGGTGGGTGCTATTCTCATCGTCCTCGGAGCAGCTCTGGGCTTCACCAACTACCTGGTTGATGCTTTTATCCCCATGAAAATCCTTCATTTTCTGGAAGGGCTGGTGGAGGACAAAATCGGCTTTCTTTTAATACTCAATGTTTTTCTCCTCCTGGTGGGATGCATGATGGACATATTCAGTGCCATTTTGGTCGTGGTGCCACTCATTATGCCTCTGGCACAAAAGTTCGGCATTGACCCCATCCACTTGGGCGTCATTTTCTTGGCAAACTTGGGCATTGGCTACAACACGCCCCCTGTAGGGCTCAATCTCTTTATTGCCAGCTCCCGATTCGACCGCCCCATCATGCAGCTGTACAGATCAACCATGCCTTTCCTGCTCCTGCTCCTGCTAACTCTACTCATCATCACTTACTGGCCGCCCCTGAGCCTTTTTTTGCCTTCCCTCCTCAAGTAATTTTCATTCAGCCATAGAAAAAAACTGAGCCGAGATGTAGAATTTCAGTGGCTTCGCAATAGGGCCTTTTGGAACAGTGGAGTATTGGAATGTTGGAATATTGGTGGCTCAAAAAAGGCAGGATTCCTTAAAGACCCATTATTCCATTCTTCCAGTATTCCATGGTTCCCCATCATAGGTGTTGAATTCAAGGAAATGGGTCTTATAATAAAAAGAAAATTTGATATTTTGATGTAATTTTTCTAAAGTGGTTTACTCTATAGAAAGAAAACTTTTTGGGAAGGATGGCCAGACATGCCGATTTACGAATTCCAGTGCAACAAATGCGGTCACACATTCGAACAGCTTGTTTTTGCATCTGACAAGGAAGAGGATATAGCCTGCCCTGCATGCGGCAAAAAAGAGGTCTGCAAGCTCCTTTCCTCCTTTTCCTGCGGATCATCAGGATCCGGAAAGGGGCTCGGGAGCACCTCGTGCGCGGCACCTTCCGGGGGATTTTCTTGAGCTTAGGCCCTAGGACAGCCGTGTGCTGTTTTCACACTCCAAAGAGGAACAAGGAATTTTGGAGCTTATTTGCTGAATTGAGACAGTTTCGAGAGGATCTATGAAGATGGGTATTGCCTGGCTGGTTTTGATTATTGTCCTGTGGGTACTTCTTCAAGCCTATATTCTGCCCAAGTTCGGTATTTCAACCTGACTGAAGCAAAGTTGCCAGGTCGGCAACCCGGACAAAGACAAAACAGAAATTAAATTAAATAATAGATAGTTAAACCAATAAGTTGAAGTAATAATTTATGCTTTTTTAGGCCTCTGCTCTACGCTTTTCCTCGTCGCGTATTTCCCGTCTGAGCAGCTTGCCGACCTTCGATTTAGGCAGCATATCTCGAAATTCAATGTACTGGGGAACCTTATAAGCGACAAGCTGCTTTCGGCACCATTTTATCAAATCGTAGCCCGTAATTCCCTTAATGTCCTCTTTCAGGACCACATAGGCCTTGATCCTCTGCCCGACCTTGTCGTCAGGGATTCCGACCACGCAGGCGCCAATCACAGCATGGTGTTCTTGCAACACCGCTTCGATTTCAGAAGCCGACACCCGATAGCCTTTGTGCTTGATTGTATCCACCGTCCGATCAATAAAATAGAGATTCCCCTCCTCGTCCATGGACACCACGTCGGCTGTTCGATACCAGAGCAGCCCGTCCATATCCACGAAAGCCTTGGCGGTTTCCTCGGGCTTTTTCCAGTACTCCCTGACCATTCTTGTCGAATGGACAAGCAGTTCTCCCGGTTCATTGAAGCGCACCGGTTCAAGCGTATCGGGGTTCACAATTTTGATCTTCTTGCTCGGGACGACCTTACCGATACTCCTCAATGGGTTCGGCTGGTCTGTAGGGCACATGGAAACGCCGCCACATGTTTCTGTGGCGCCGTAGCCCTGATAGATGGGTTTGTCGTATTTCTGCCTCCATCTCTGGTTGATCTCCACTGGGAGAACATCACCCCCATTGAAGCAGTACTTCAAAGAACTGAGGTCATAGAGGTCTATTCGATCATGTTCCAGTATCATCCTGTACAGGGTGGGTACACCGATCAGGGTCTTGGCCTTGAATTGGCAGGTCGCGTCAAAGATGGCGTCCAAGCCTACCTTGGGCATAGGTATCAAAGTACCTCCCATCAGCAGGACGCTCAGCGCACAGGTCTGTCCCAGGATATGGAAAAGAGGAACCGTGCCTATGATGACGTTCTCGGACGGGGGGAACAGGGGGTTGCTTATGTTGATCTGTTCAAAAGCCGATTCCAAATAAAGACCATGGGAGATGGGAACCCCTTTTGGAAATTTGGTCGTGCCTCCTGTATAGATAATCTCGGCAATCCCGTCTTCGCCCTGTTCGAGCGGCGCTAATGGCGCATATCTTGCTTTGAGGAGCTTCCGAAAGTAAAGGGTGTTTTCTTCTTTACCCACGTGACCCTTCGGCACCTTGTCAAAGGCCCAGCCAAAAAGCCTCTTCCACGAAGGCAGAATGTCGGTCAGGGTCGTTACGATGACCTTTTTAAGGCCGGTGTCCGGAAGTACCTGCTGGACATACCCGTAGTTGACATCAGCACAAATGACAAAGTTCGCCCCGCTGTCATTGGCGATGTATCTCAAATCATAGTCGGTGTAAATCGGAGTGATAGGAACAACGACGGCGCCGGCCCGTTGAACCCCCAACCATGAGATCACCCATTGGACACTGTTGGGAATATAAAGGATCACCCGGTCACCCCGACGGACGCCAACGTACCAAAGCGCAGCCGCGAAGTTCTCTACCAGGCGCAGGATCGCCTCATAGGAAAAGCGCGTGCCCAAATAGATGATTGCCGTTTTGTTCTTATGCTTTTCCGCTGAATCGACAAAGGCTTCAAATATGTTTTCAAATGGGAGGGCTTTATTCACAGTTTCGGTCTCTTCTGTCCTGTCAGACTCCGAAGTAAGCCGCCCTCACTTCAGAGTTCTCCATCAGCTCTTCGCCGGTGCCTGTTAAGGATAACATACCGTTTTCAACCACATAGCCAAAATCCAGCATGGGCAAAACCGGTCTGGCAAATTGTTCTGTAATTAGCACGGTTATACCAGATTCATCTCTAAGGCTTTTGATAGCACTCACAAGCATAGTCTGCATCATGGGACTTAGACCCAAAAGGGGTTCATCCAGAAGCAGCAAGCTCGGTTGAGCTACCAGCGCCATGCCGATGGCCAGCATCTGCTGCTCACCGCCACTTAGAAATCCGGCTTTTCTCGTTTTCAGGTGAATCAAGGTCGGAAAGAGCTTGAACACGTATTGGACCATGTTGCGGACTTCTGAGCTTTTTTTCAGGTACCCGGCGATCTTGAGATTTTCCGTAACAGCGCTTTCAGGGAAGATTGGGTGCCTTTCACGGCAGAGTACAATGCCCTTTTTCACCCTTTCGTCCGGTTTGGTTTCGGTGATATCCTGCCCTCTGAAACTAACGGTTCCGTAAACGGTGATGCGCTCCCCGCCCCTTCGATTCTCCTTGATTCTCATGTCAATAATGAGTCCGGATAGGGTATTCATAAGAGTGGTTTTGCCGGCACTGTTCGATCCGATGACACCCACGATCTGACCCTCTCGAACCTCCATGCTGAAATCGTTGAGGGCCAACGCATTCTCAAAAAAGACCATCAGGTTGTGCACTTCCAGCATATGTCCAGTCCTGACTACTCTTCTGAACCCAGGTAGGCTTTTTTCACTTCCTCGTTTTCCATGACTTCCTCGGCCGGTCCCTCGGCAATTTTTCGGCCGTAGTTGAGGACCATGACACGGTCTGCAATGCGGAAAAGTTCTTTGAGGCGGTGTTCTATCATTATGATCGTTTTTCCCTGGATTCTCAGTTTCTCAATGATCGGCACGATGCTGGCCACTTCGGCCAGGCTGAGGCCGGAAAACAGCTCGTCCAGGATGAGTAGATCCGGCCTTAGAGCAATGCTCTTGGCAAGTTCAAGCCGTTTAAGGTATCCCTGAGGCAATGAACTCGCCACCTTGTAAGAAACATAGGCATCCCGTTCAAATCCGACCTCTTCCAGAAGGTCTAAGGCAACGGCAGCACGATCCCCGTACTTGCCCCCTACAAGCCTCTTCACTCGAGGAGAGCAAAGGGGAACGATCAAGTTCTTGAAAGCCGGCAGTTGATAGAAAGGTCTCACCATTTGAAATGTTCTTGCAATGCCGAAACTCACAACCCTGTAAGGGGGCTGACCGGTGATGTTTCTCCCCTTGTAGACGACCCGTCCGGAATCCGGCCTGACGAAACCCGTGACCAGATTCACCAGGGTTGTTTTTCCAGAGCCGTTGGGGCCGATGATTCCCAGGAGTTCCCCTTCCTTTAGATCGAAAGTGACCAGATTGACCGCCTGGACCCCCCCAAAAGCTTTGGAAAGTTCCGTGACGGCCAACATCGGGGACTGATTCATTTTTCCACCTCAACCCACCTCTCAAATTGATGGTATTTCCGCTGTGCATAAGGAAAGAGGCCTTCAGGTAGCGCAACCACAAAGACGACAAGGAAAAGCCCATAGAAAACAATCCTCAAAGTCCCAAGGGCGCGAAGTATCTCGGACAAGGGAACCAAAATGAAAGCGCCTAGCATGGGACCGGCGAATGTCCGCATGCCGCCCACAACCGCTGAGGCGACGGGCATGATGGAATAATCCAGAGCAAACCCCGGCATGCCTGCAAACATGTCCAGATGGGTCCCGAACGCCCCTGCAAAAGCGCCCACACATGCACCGAGAAAAAGGACTTGGGTCTTGTACCAGTGGATGTTGAGACCGGCGCTCAGCACGGCCCTATCATTATCATTAATGCCCCTTATAATCAGCCCGTAGTCTGAGCCGATGATTCTTCTGAAACCGAAGAGCCCGACCAGGAGCGCCACTTGGATCACATAGAGGGCCGTTAGCTGATTGGGGAAG
>JARRRH010000028.1:0-10419 GCA_037380925.1 Deltaproteobacteria bacterium
ATATTCACATGGATCACGCCGGGGCATTGGGGACCTTGGCCCAACTTTTCCCCCGCGCCAAGGTCCTGCTCCACCCCCGGGGCGCAAAGCACGTTATAGATCCCTCCCGCTTGGTTGAGAGCACCCGAATGGCCTTCGGTGACGATTTCGAAGACCTCTATGGTCCCATTCTTCCGGTTTCAGATTCTCAGGTACAAACCCCGGAGGATGGGGAGAAAATCCCATTAAATGGTAGAGAACTGCAAATTGTGTATTCTCCAGGTCATGCGCCGCATCACTTGGCGGTCTTCGACTATAAAACTAAAGGGATCTTTTCCGGGGAGGCCCTGGGCTTGCCCCTTCCGGAAGCAAAGTTGTCTCCCCTTCCTGCGGCCGCACCGCCGAGCTTTGATATGGAGGAATACCTGGAATCCATGGCAAAGTTGAAGAGACTCCACCCCCGAATCATCTTCTATTCCCATGACGGGGTAGGCAAAAATCCGGATCAACTCATTTCCCAGGCCGAGGAGAACACAAAGATTGTCGGCCATATTATTCTGAACACCCTGAGGGAGGGACATGACACCAAGTCTGTGAGATCCAGACTTCAGGAGTCCATCGGCGTCGTCGATGAGATGTCACTCATGGGCTTTGTTCACTATTTTCAAAAAAACCGCCTATTCCAGGGGTGAGACACGGGCCAGGCACCGCGGAAACCGCGCTGGTGCAATATCGCTCCTTGAGGGTCTTAATTCCTTGAAGCCGGGGTGATCTCCCTCGGAACAAGGAGTATTTCAATTCGACGGTTTTTGGCTCGGCCTTCCTCCGTCTCATTGGAGGCTATGGATTGGTATGGCCCGTAGCCTGCGGCGGAGAGCAAGGTGGGATCTATCCCGACCTTTTCCTGTAAATATCTGGCCACCGTTGTGGCCCGGGCCGCAGAGAGTTCCCAGTTTGTGGGATATGTCGTTGCCAGCTCCGGACCAATGGGAACATTGTCTGTGTGGCCCTCGATCCTTATGGCTTGATCTTCCGCTTTCAACAAGATTTTCCCCACCCGCTCAAGGACTTTGACACCTTGTGGCTTGATGGTGGTTTTTCCTGAATCAAAAAGGATTTCGTCCACCAGGTTTACCTTCAGCTTTCCTTCCAGCTGGGTGATGGTGATTTTCCCCTTGTTGATCTCTGACTTCATGTCCTCCAGCAAATCGTCATAGGTTCGCCTCATGGTCAGGACCTCTTCCTTTTTCTGGACCTCCAGATCCAGAGCCTTGGATCGAAGTGACTGATTTTCTTCCGTGAGAAGGCTGTTCTGTTTCTCCTGGGCGGCGACCTTTTGCCGGAGGTCTGCAATTTCTTTCTTCATCCGGCCCGATTCGGCCTGCGAGATTTCTTCCAAATTGGTCTTGTCCTGTCTGAGTCGGGCGAGCTCTTCTTCGAGGGAGAGGACTTTGACTCGCAGTGCCCTTCTGCCTTCATCGAGCGCGTCCTTTTCCGCTTCAAGCATCGCATAGTCCGACCTCAATTTCTCGCTTTCTTCAACTTTGGTTAAATAGTCCGTTTTGCTCACGCAGCCCCCTACGCCTCCCAAAATGAAAGCAGCCACCACAACACCAGCAAGTCTCCTCTTTCTATCCATGGATCCCTCCAAACAACGAATTGTGACGTGAAACGGGCCTGTGCAGGCAAAAGGCACACAATGCACGGCTCAGGCCTAACCTTTTGGACTCATCGCACCACAAATAGCAGATCACGGCGATGCTTGCAATAGCCCCTTTTCTTTACCTTGACATTGATGAAAACAGTGCAAAGAATCTTCGGGAAAAGGAGAAGCTCTATGAAAAACCGGGATTACATCAAACTGGAGGAGCTCTACGGCGCACACAATTACAAGCCTCTGGACGTGGTGCTCAGCAAAGGCCAAGGCATCTGGGTGTGGGATGTGGAGGGAAACAAGTACCTGGACTGCCTCTCTGCGTACTCGGCGGTGAACCAAGGGCACTGCCACCCCCGGATCATGGAGACGTTGGCGGAGCAGGCCAAGAGGCTCACTCTCGTCTCAAGGGCCTTCCGTAACGACCAGCTCGGGCCTTTTTACGAGGAACTGTGCAGGCTGACGAACTCCCACAAGGTCTTGCCCATGAACTCCGGGGCCGAAGCGGTAGAGACGGTGATCAAGGCGGTGCGCAAGTGGGGGTACAAAACCAAGGGCGTGCCTGAGGGGGAAGCCGAAGTGATCGTGTGCGAAAACAACTTTCACGGCAGAACCATCACCATCGTGGGCTTCTCCACAGAGCCCCAGTACAAAGACGGCTTCGGACCTTTTACCCCTGGATTCAAGGTGATTCCCTTCGGTGATGTCCAGGCCCTCAGGGACGCCATCACCCAAAACACCGTCGCCTTCCTGGTGGAACCCATTCAAGGCGAAGCCGGCGTGATCGTTCCGCCTGCGGGATTCCTGAAAGAAGCCAAGCGGGTTTGCGAGAAAAAGGAGGTCATGCTGATAACCGACGAGATTCAGACCGGTTTGGGAAGAACCGGCAAGCTCCTAGCCGAAGAGCACGACGGGATCGAGGCTGACGTGACCCTCATCGGCAAAGCCCTGTCCGGAGGATTCTACCCGGTCTCGGCGGTGCTCTCCAACTCCGAGGTTCTGGGCGTATTTATGCCCGGGGACCACGGCTCCACTTTTGGGGGCAATCCCCTCGCCTGTGCTGTGGCCCGAACAGCCCTGAAAGTTCTCGTGGAGGAAGGTCTGATCGACAACGCCGCTGAGGTTGGACGCTACTTTCTGGGCTGCCTAAAGGAAATTGAAAGCCCCACTGTCCGTGAAGTCCGGGGCAAGGGGCTGATGATCGGGGTGGAACTCAATCCCGAGGCGGGCGGTGCCAGGCGGTTTTGCGAAAAACTCAAGGAAAAAGGCCTCCTGTGTAAGGAGACCCACGAAAACGTAATCCGTTTTGCCCCGCCTCTCATTATCACCAAAGAGGAGGTGGATTGGGCCATGGAGCGGGTAGCGGCAGTGCTGGCTTGAAGCCTGGTATTGTCGTGCAGATGTCCCCGTCTCTAAACACCTTCGCGAGGTTCACCTCGGCTGCGCTTGAGAGCGCCCCTTCGGCGCTTGTCTTCAAGACGGCGTCTTTTGGATGCCGCTGTGGGCTGCGTTTTGCGGCGCGGTTTAGGTCTTTCAGCGGCTTTGCGAATCAGAGCCACGAGCCTTTCACGGGCATCCTGGCGGTTACGTTCCTGACTGCGGTAACGCCTGGCATCAATAACGAGCTCACCGTCCTCGGTCATGCGCCTCCCCGCCAAACGCCTAAGCCGGTAGCGCACATCTTCGGGCAAAGAGGGGGAATGGGCCACATCAAAGCGGAGCTTCACAGCTGTAGACACCTTGTTTACGTGCTGCCCGCCCGGGCCTGAGGCCCGGACAAACTCCTCCCGCAATTCCGCCTCATCAATAGCAATCTTATTTGTAACCCGGATCATGAATCGCTCTGAAAAGTGGGCGCAAGTGGAGGGTCGCTTCTCGCCAAACGAGTATGAATTATGCCATGGCCGGGTCCAGAAAGCCATGAAGGGAAAATATTCACCACTTAAAGAAGAGAACTTCGCTTTTGTGGCAAATCTTTACACAGTTCACTCTTTTTTCAGGCGAAAGGGACCGATCTCTTTCTCTTCCCTCTCCAAAGTCCTGCGAGAAAAAGCTTCGCGCTGAATTCAATATAACATCTTAATTTTAAATGTAAATTCAGTAAATGTGGGAGATCTCGCGGCTCAGCAAACACCACGGCTTGCTGTCCCGTGTCCCATCGAAACAAGGGCTTTGCCATGTTGGTGCAGAAATTGCAGAATTCTGGCGCCTAAAAAGTCCTAGAGAGTTCCTAAAGGACCAGGCGTTGGAACGGGCGATTGTGATGAGGAACACGATTTCAGCGATGAGAAGAGAAACACATGAAGAAAAAAGAAATAAAATTCAAAAGAACCGCCAGCGGAAGGTATATCCGGTTCTGTGAGATTTGCGGCTCCCATGCAGGAGCTAGGACCGCGCAGGAGTGGCATCAGGAAGGCCGGATGTGCAAACGATGCGCTGAGATTTATGCCAGCTCTCTGGAAATTGAGATCGACCGCGCCAACGGAGCCTGGAAAAGTGTTGCCGGGTCTTGGGAACTCGACGGTGAAAGGAAGCGAATCTCGAGATTCCTTTAAATGGTTTGACTCCTTTAACTCCTTACCCCACCGGACCGTTCCGTTTCCCCCCTCGTGGCCGAACAGGAGACCCTGACCAGTGAGGCCGTCTAAATATTTTTTCACTACTTTCCTAAAAATGGACAAAATGTGACAATTTTCGCTTCTCTCTGTTCCACCGCTTTATCCTGAGACAAAATATAACCGTACAAAATCACTGAACAAATATTGGAACCAGGCCAAAATAGCCGCAATTGAGCGGAGGTGGTATGGGCATTGCATGTGTTGACGGAGATAAGCACCGGGGGTTTTGGCCGTTAAGAATATCGGCGCCCTCAAGGGGCGAAGCTGGGGCAAAGGATGGGGATGAGGAGAAAACGTTTAATTCTGTGTGGATGGGTTCTCATCGGATCACTGGCCTCCATGACTTTTGCCGAGGAAGTTTTTGAACCGGTCCGTGTCGTTTACCTGAACAGCGGCAAGGCCATCCGTTGCCGGATAGGGTGGTTGGAAGGGAAAAAGATGGTTTGTCAGAAATTCAACGGCACCGTTTCCCTGCCCCTGCAAAGTATCAACCTTGAAAAAACATTTCCAAAGTTCAAGAAACAGGATGGAGAAACTGTGCTCCTGGTCCACCCGGGGGCGGTATACAGGGATGAGCACATCTCCGTGTCTGACGTGAGAATGATTCGCGAAGGACCGAACTCCGGCCCCCACAATAAGGCGGGTTACAGGCGTTCTCATTATGCCCTTCTGTGTGATGTCATGAATAACGGGGCGCCGTGCGAGGTCAGCATTTCCCTCACAGCAAAGGATTTGTATGGCGCTATTCGGCACCCGATCCATGTGGCTTCCCCCTCCAGAGTCGGCACTCAAGAGGCGGCCACTCTCAGGAAAGAATTGAATATCCCTTACACCCAGTTAGAAACCCAAATTGCTTCCATCACCATAGACGATGTCCAGAGAACCAATATCGCTGAAATACAAGAGAAAAAAATCGAGGGCTCCGCGGTAGGGACGAACCCTCAAAACCTCAGGGAGAAAAAAATTAAGGCCTTGAAGGAGCATTTTCTCAAGGAAAGGTTTCAGAGCGGCGGCTCATAGTCTCCTTCTTAGAAAGGATAGCCCACATGGAAGTGTCCTGCCCAAATTGCTTCACAAGCTACACTGTCTCGCCGGAAAAGATCCCTGACAAAGGTGTGTCCCCTACATGCAAAAAGTGCGGGGTAACCTTTACCATTGTAAGGGCCTCCGGCGATCCTCTTAAGGACAGAGCAAACCGCATGAAAGGATATGTGGTCTTGCGCGAAAGGAATTCTTTAAACGGCCTCCGCACAGCCGGCACTTCTTCCAGGGAAGGCTCCCACAAGAAGCCCATGAGCCTTGCCCTGTTTGAGAAAAAGGGATTCAAACTCGGCGTCTGTTTGGCTGGTGCAGCCGTCTTGCTGTTTGCGGCAGGCTTTTCTGGGTGGAAGCATCACGTTCATAAACACTTTGAAGAGTCCGTGAGAATCTCACTGGAACAGGCCTCAAACGGTAAATTTGCACTGGTCTTCGAGGACATGAGCTTCTCTGCCTTTGGAGGACTGAAGCGGGATGCGGGGTGCATCCACGGTTTGTCCCTTACCGATCAGCAAACCCAAAAGCGTTTGCCCCTCGCCGATGAAATCCATTTCAAATTGGACCCCCTCAGAAAGCATTTCATTACCAAGCCCTTTGATTTTCATTTGAAAGACAGAGGATTGGAGATCACCTTAAATCGCTGCGTGATCGAGGCTCAAGAGACGCGAGGGTGGTCCCTGGACTGCAAGGTTGATCAAGCGATTGCAGGGCCTGAAGGGTTCCCCTTATTCACCGCCGAAGGCATGGAGATGTTCTTTCGCTTCAGGGGTGGGGATTGGGAGGAAGACCCGCGTTTCTTGATGGGCGATGCGGATGTCGCCTTCAAAGTGGAACACATGGGGTCGTTGACAACAACCGTGGGCAGGGACATGGACATCCTGGTTTCCATCAAAAACGGGTTGTTCGTGAAGGACGATTATGGTGCCGACACCAGCACCGGGAATTATTTCAACAACGTCGCAACAAAATGGGGGAACCTTGGAACCGTTCTGAGCGTCGACCATTGCTCTATCAATATTCTGGGCTCCTCAGTTCAACTGACGGGCAAATTGGCGTTTCACGATCCCATAGGGGAAAGCGAACTGGACTTGCACCTGGGAGCAAAAGACTTCAGTCACATCATGAGGTATATTCACCAGACAAATGAACAAGCCTTTGACAAAATCATCTCTGCACTGGTCGCGCTTGACGAACGTCAGGCCGATGCCTACGAGCAAAGCACGGACGTCCTTGATTTGAACCTGTCTTACAGAAACTCAAGAATTGAAATCAACGAGCAAGAGGTTGGAAGCTTCATTTAGCGGTCCCCGAGCATCTCATTTTTAAGCGCCGGCGGGTTGTATTTCCGCCGGCTCATCGGACGCCTCATCTGGGCCACAGCCTCGCTATCACCATCAGAGGTTCCCCCAGCGCACGGTTGCCCCAACCCACCGTTCCTCATAAAAGAAGACAGCAAGCCTCCTCCCGCAAAGCGGGAGCCATCAGGTGGCTCAGGGTGGAAGCCTTTTCTGAAGTGACTGGTGAGAGGGCGCCGTCTTTTCGTGACTTATCTCTGGGGGAAACCACAGCCCTGAGCCATTCGACATTGCTCATGGCCCTGATTAAAGTGGAAGGGCTTGTCGGAGGGAATGCAGAGGGGGCGGGTTTAGTGACAACTAACCCTCATGTGCTTGACTTTCATAGAAAACCGGCTAAGGGCTCATAAGAAAGCTACTTTTTTCTTTGACATCCCTTGGGCATTGTTGTCAAAACAACCAAGAAAAAACCCACTTCGATGCTCAAGGGAGGTTTTCCGGCAATGCGGGCCTTCGGACCAAAAGAACTTTTGGAGGATGTTTATCAGAGAAACCTCTGTGTGGGGTGCGGAGCCTGTGTGGAGCTCTGCCCCTACTTCAGATCTTACGAGGGCAAAACCGCCATGCTCTTTCCCTGCGACCTTTCTCAGGGACGATGCTATGCCTATTGCCCGAAGGCCGAAGTGGACCTGGATGAACTCGCTATGCACTATTGGGGAAAGGACTATGAAGGGGACCCAATGGGCCGCTATGCATCGGTCTTCAAAGCTCGGGCAGGCGAAAAGGCGCCCGGAGGCTCTTTTCAGGCCGGCGGCACCGTCACTGCGCTCATGGCCTTTGCTCTGGATCAGAATATCATCGATGGAGCTGTGCTCACGGACCGGGAGTATCTGATTCCAACAGCCCGCCTTGTCACCGAGACCCGGGAAGTGGTCACCTGCGCCTCGTCCAAGTACACGGCGGCCCCTACACTGGCCGCCTTCAACAGGGCCGTGCAAAACGGTTACAGACAAATAGGCGTGGTGGGAACCCCGTGCCAGGTGACGGCTGTGGCTCAAATGCGGACCAATCCCATGGACCGGGAAGACTTTTTTGACCCCGTGGCCCTTGTGCTCGGCCTCTTCTGCACATGGGCCCTCGAGACCCGGGGCCTCAGAAAACTCCTCTCCCGGCGGCTGGATGTCCACAGAATCCGAAAAATGGACATACCCCCTCCTCCTGCGGATATTCTCGTGGTTGAAACCGAGGACGGGAGCATGGAAATTCCCCTTGAGGACATTCGGCCTCTCATTCCCCACGGCTGCACTGTATGCCCTGACATGACCGCGGAATGGGCCGACATATCCGTAGGGATTTTGGAAGGGAACGCCGGGTGGAACACCCTCATCGTGCGCACGGAAGGAGGCACCGACCTTGTCGAGAGGGCTCGAAAAGCAGGCTGGTTGCTCACAGAGGCCATGCCCCTGGAAAACCTGGAGCACCTCCGGTTCGCAGCGGCAAACAAAAAGAAACGCTGTCTCACCAAGGCGTTGGAAGAAAACCTGGTGAATAGCAGCGGACGCTCATGCCTGAGGATCAACCCCCGGGCCATAGAGCATGTCACAGCCGAGCAGAAGCAGTGATTGTGTCGGCATCACAGTTCAGGTTTTGCGCAGGAGGCGTTAAAGACCGGACATGAACCGTTCGCTGAAACACCTCCAGCGCTCCCTTTGGAGCAACGAGAGCCGGGCGGCGCAACCGTACGGGCAATCCGTCCACGCTGGTATCCTCCATCAATGCCTTGACAAGTATCTCGAACACCCTGCCCGGATCGTTGAACTGCACCGTCACGCCGAAATCCCAAGGATTTGTTGGACCGTCCCAAGGGGTGACAGAGCTTCAAAAAAATGCCATAATAGCGATCGTCAGGGTTCGGAGCGCAAAACCCCGCAAAGGTGATCCACCCTGCCTTGTAGAAGTCCACACTCAACGACACCCTATTCGCCCGGAATCTCGATGCCCAATCGTGGAGACCTCCAGCATCGCGGATCATATGGAAGGAGACGGAAAAAATGCCGAAAAAAAGCCCGAACAAAGCCCCAATCCTTCATGACACTGTATTGCCTGTCTCTAGAGATGATTTAGACACAGGAAAAGACCTCAAGAAGGTAAACGGGGCTGATCTCTTCCAAAAGATGCCCCACTTCTTCGACAGCCGCTTGTCGGAAAAGCAGCGTTTCAGCATTCTCACCGCTAAACAGTGGCAAGAGTATTTGGACAGTTTGACGTGCAGCCTGTGCGGGAAGAGAGGCGGTAAGTGTAAGTGCCGCCCTGATGAGCTCTTTTAGAGTTGACGGTTGTGGATTCAGTAATTGAGGAACCTGTGGGTTGAAAATTGACGATTGACAGATGACCAGTGACAAAAGACCTATGGGTTTTCCTTCTACAACAAGCAGGGCTTTATTGTTCTTTCTCCTCTTCGGCCTTCTCTTCGTCATTTCTTGCGGCAACCCGGATACTCTGGATGACATACGGGCGTCCGGGGAAATTACAGTTCTCACCAGGAACAATGCCCACTGTTACTACATCTACCGGGAAGAACCCATGGGCTTTGAATACGACCTGGCAAAAGCCTTCGCTGACAGCCTGGAGGTAGACCTCAAGGTGGTGACCCCGACATGGGAGGGGCTCCTTGACGGTCTCAAAACAGGGAAGGGCGACTTCGTAGCAGCCAGCATGAGCATCACGCCATCCCGGCAGAAAGAGGCTGATTTCTCCCAAGGTTACCTTGATGTCCAACAATATATCATTGTCCATAAAAACGACGGCGATATGAAAAAGATTGAGGACCTGGCAGGCAGAACCGTTCATGTGCGAAGGGGAACAGCGTACGAAGAGGCGTTGAGGACATTGAAAGCGGAAGGTTTGGACATTAAGATCAAATTGTACGATGACATGCCGACCGAGGAATTAATCAGGATGGTGGCTGAGAAGGAAATCGATGTTACTGTGGCGGATTCCCATATCGCCCAACTGAACCGGCGTTACTACCCGGATGTAAAAATGGCATTTTCCGTAGGAGAGCCCTTGAAGCTGGGCTGGGCGGTCGGAAAGGGAGAAGACTCACTCCTGAAAGCAATCAACACCTTTCTAAAAAACGCAAAGGAGTCCGGGGCTATCCAAGAGATCTACGAACAGTACTTTGCGAATGTCGAGGCTTTCGACTATGTGGACCTCAAGAAATACCATCTAAGACTGGGGCAACGATTACCCCAATACAAAAAGATCATCCAGCATGCAGCAAGGAAGCACGGATTTGACTGGCGAATGATTGCCTCCGTTATCTATCAGGAATCTCACTTCAACCCAAAAGCAAGGAGCTACACAGGGGTCAAGGGGATCATGCAACTCACCTTGGATACGGCCAGGGAAATGGGTATCGATAACCGCCTCGATCCCAAGCAGAGCATCATGGGAGGAGTCAAGTACCTCAGAAAGCTGTACGACAAATTCGGGAAAGCCAAAGAGCCTGATCGAATGCTCATGGCGCTTGCCAGCTACAATGTCGGCTACAGGCACGTGCAGGACGCTCAGGAGATCGCGCGGAAGAAGAACTTGGATCCTTACAGTTGGGCTGCTCTTGAACAGACCCTCCCACTCCTCTGCCATCCCAAATATTACAAGCGAAGTCGAAGCGGTTACTGTCGCGGCCGAGAGCCGGTGAAGTATGTAAACAGAATCCTAACCTATTACGATATCCTCAAGAGGGAGGCTATCAGCTGACCGCCGAATGATACTCCGCCCAACCTTTGCCCTTTCCGTCTGTCCCAAGCCGTCTGACCCCTACGTGGAAAAC
>JARRRH010000029.1:0-11032 GCA_037380925.1 Deltaproteobacteria bacterium
TGGCTTTGATCAGAAAGATTCCCATTCGTCCCATTCTGAGGATAATTCTGATCGCTGCGGCTCCCAGTGTCCTGACAAGGTCCATTTTTTCCCGATTCCACCGCCCTTGCAAACCCCAAGATTCGGAAGAGACATTACCATGTCCTATGGTGGACACACTGCATGATCCTTTACCACGATCCACGAAGTTTGACAAGTCCCAAAGCCTCTGCGCTGATCGCAAAGCCACCAAAACCATTGCGCCACTTCCTGACGATCACCCGTGCCTCATTCAGCTCTCCTCAAATCCTCCCTATCCCCCTTTGCAAAGGGATGTATGGGGGAGTTCTAAGGGAGAAGGTTTCTGCTGTAAACGGAATTGGACGATGATACAGAGGAGCTGAACTCCCTGTTTCGGTCACGGTGATACACAGGGTTCGGCGATCCTTAAGGTCATTTGCTCCGTGTCGAGCGTTGCATGGATCCCAATGGGAAGGACGATGTTCTGGAGACCGTGGCCCACTGCAAGACCGCGTACCACAGGCACGTGGAGGTCTGAGAGCCTGTCCTCGAGCAACCGGCTGACCGAGGACCCGTCACCGCAGTCTTCCAGCCCCCCGATCATCACACCTGCACAGTGCTCCACTCAACTTGAGGTGGGTAATCATTCGATCAAGCAGATAGGGGGGCTCACCCTTTTCTTCGATGAACAATAGAGCGCCTTCACAAGAAGGCATGAACGGGGTTCCGACCATATGACAGATGAGGCTCAAATTTCCACCCAAGAGGATGCCTTCCCCACGTCCTGGACGGATGACCTTGCCTCCACCCAAATCAACGGGCTTTACAGGTCCTGAAGTGACCAGGTTCAGGAACGACTCAACATTTCCCGGGTGGTTCTTGGACAGGTCTCGGAGCACCGGTCCGTGAAAGGTAACCAGACCGGTCTTTTCATAAAGGGCCAACAGAAGTGCCGTGATGTCGCTGTAGCCCACAAAGATTTTCGGATTGGCCCCAATAAGGCCAAAATCTATGCGATCGAGAAGCCTCATTGTGCCGTAACCGCCTCGGGCGCACAAAACAGCACGGATACCTTCATCCTCAAACATCATGTGCAAATCACACAAACGTGCGGCATCCTCCCCAGCCAGGTAGTCCTTCTCTTCGTAGAGGTGGGGAGACAGCTTGACCTCGAAGCCCAGAGACTCCAGGACAGAAATACCGGTTTGGAGCTCGGATTCCTTCACAGGTCCAGCAGGCGCAATCACACCGACCCTTTCACCGGGCTTGAGTGGCGAAGGTTTGACACTCACTGGTTCCTCTTGAAAATCCTCATAAGACCTTCCAAGGTTAAGAATTCCTCCACATGCTCAACCGTCTCCGTCTGTTCACATATAAGCGGGGCAAGGCCGCCTGTTGCAATCACTTTCAGTTCCCATTCCGCTTCTCTCTTGATGCGTTTGACAATGCCGTCCACCAGCCCGGCATAACCGTAAACAATTCCCACATTCATGCTGCTGATCGTGTCTTTGGCGATCACCCTTGAGGGCTTGGCAAAAATCTCCACTCTCGGCAGTTTGGATGCCTTAAGAAATAGAGCCTCACAAGAGATGATGACGCCCGGCGCGATAACGCCGCCAACATAGGCCCCTTCCGGGGACACCACGTCAAAGGTAGTGGCTGTTCCAAAATCAACCACCACAAGACCTGCCCGGTATTTTCCGTAGGCGGCCACGGAGTTAACGATTCGATCAGCACCCACCTCTTTGGGATTGTCGTAAAGTATGGGCATGCCTGTGTCCGTGTCGGGCCCCACAATCATGGGGTTGGTGCGGAAATAACGACGGGAGAACTCTTCAATGGCGTTTAACAGGGGAGGAACCACGCAGGAGACGATGACGTGTTTTACCGCATTAAGCGAAATCCCAGCGGCACCAAAAAGGTTTCCCACGAGGATTCCCAGTTCATCCGCCGTGATGTCTCTTTCGGTCCTAACCCGCCAGTGATTCAGGATGCTGTCGCCGTCTGTGACACCCAGAACGATATTCGTATTCCCGATATCGATGCAAAACAACATAGCCGATCCTTTCCCTTATTCAAACATCAGCTCTGCCCCGTTTTATGGCATCGATGATGCTTGCGGTTTCCACAGCCATCGGGACGTTGTGGGCTCTCACAATATGAGCACCGTTCAAGATCCCAGCTGCGATCGTGGCCATGGATCCCGCGTCTCTTTCATGGGCTTTGTTTTTGAGAATGTGGCCGATAAAGGCCTTTCGAGAACTGCCCAAGAGAATGGGCTGTCCCAGGGAGAGAAAACACTCCAACTCCCGAATGATCTGCAGATTGTGATCAAAGGTTTTCCCGAACCCGATGCCCGGGTCCACGATAAGCCGTTCTTTCTTGATCCCCCCTTTTACCGCCCGGTTTATTGCCTGTTCCAGGAAGCCATAGATATCCTGAATAAGATCATCATAATGGGGCTCTCTTTGCATATCCTCAGGCGTTCCCTTCATGTGCATCAGCACAACAGGAACTCCGGCCCTTGCTGCAACCGAGATCATTTCGGGGTCCCCTCTGAGAGCGCTCACATCATTGATCATAGACGCCCCGCATCTCAGCGCCTCCTGTGCAACCTCGGCCTTGAGGGTATCCACACTGATCGGAATTTTGATTTCCCCGGCAAGCGCTCGAATCACGGGGATGACACGGTCCATTTCCTCACCGGCAGAGACACCCTCAGAATAGGGACGCGTCGATTCCCCCCCAATGTCGATTATATCCGCCCCCTGTCGCGCCATAGCCAACCCGTGCTCGATGGCGCTTTGAGTATCAAAAAATTGACCCCCGTCCGAAAACGAATCGGGGGTCACATTAAGAATGCCCATGACATGGGTTCTCCGGCTCAGATCAAAGGAGTAATGTCTCCACGCCAGACCGTACCCATCCTTTGGTGCATTTTTCAAGACGGTTTCGCCTCGCCTCCCTCCTCTTTTGTGACAATACCGCCCTCTTTCAAAATCTGATCAATGGCTTTACTGTCCAGGGTTTCTTTTTCCAAAAGGGCCTTGGCCATGCGGTGGAGGGTATCCAAGTTGTCCTTGATGAGCTCAGAGGTCTTGCTGTAAGAATTGTTCACAATGCTCCTCACCTCATCATCGATCTTTTGGGCCGTCAGCTCGCTGTAGTCCCGGTGTTGAGCAATCTCCCGGCCGAGAAAGATCTGTTCCTCCCTCTTTCCGAAAGTAAGGGGGCCCAGATTTTCACTCATGCCGTAGTCACATACCATTTTTCTTGCCAGTTCAGAAGCCCTTTCTATGTCGTTTCCGGCTCCCGTTGTCTGAATGCCCAGAACAATTTCCTCTGCTACCCGTCCACCCATGAGGATGCAGATCTGGTTGAGCAAATAGTCTTTGGGATAGGTATGCTTTTCATCAATGGGGAGCTGCTGTGTCAAGCCGAGGGCTCGTCCTCTCGGTATGATCGTCACTTTGTGAATCGGGTCCGTGCCTGGAAGCAGTTTGGCTACGAGAGTATGTCCTGACTCATGATAGGCGGTGGACTTTTTTTCCTCCTCGCTGATGATCATGCTTTTCCGTTCGGTTCCCATCATGACCTTGTCTTTAGCGTCTTCAAAATCATTCATCTCGACCCGGTCCTTACCGCGTCTGGCTGCCATCAGGGCGGCCTCATTCACCATATTCTCGAGATCCGCGCCCGTGAACCCGGGCGTCCCCCTGGCCAGGGTAGGGATATCGATATCATCGGCCAGGAGCGTCTTCTTGACATGGACCTTCAGAATCTCCTCCCTCCCCCGGATATCCGGCACCGGGACCACCACCTGCCTGTCAAACCGTCCCGGCCTTAAAAGAGCCGGGTCAAGAACGTCGGGTCTGTTTGTGGCCGAAATGAGGATAACCCCCTCGTTGGACTCGAAACCGTCCATTTCGACCAGAAGCTGATTTAGTGTCTGTTCTCTTTCATCGTGCCCGCCCCCCAGACCGGCTCCCCTATGGCGACCCACAGCGTCGATTTCGTCAATAAATATGATACAGGGCGCATTTTTCTTCCCTTGAACAAAAAGATCCCTCACCCGTGAAGCACCGACGCCCACGAACATCTCTACGAAATCGGATCCGCTGATGCTGAAAAACGGCACCCCTGCTTCACCGGCGATCGCTTTGGCCAAGAGGGTCTTGCCGGTCCCCGGCGCCCCCACCAGAAGGACGCCTTTGGGAATCCTCCCGCCCAGTCGGGTAAATTTCTTTGGATCTCTCAAAAATTCAATGATTTCTTCAAGTTCCTCTTTAGCCTCCTCAATTCCCGCCACATCGTCAAATGTCACTTTTTCCTGTGCTTCGGTCATCAGCCTTGCGCGGCTTTTTCCAAAGGACAGGGCCTTGCCTCCCCCCACCTGCATCTGGCGCATGAAAAAAATCCACACACCGATCAGCAAAAGCATGGGAACCCAGGAAAGAAATACCTGAAACCAAGAGGAATCCTCTTCAGGCTTTGCGGAAATTTTGACTCCCTTGCTTCGAAGGAGTTTGATCAGCTCAGGGTCCTTTGGGGCGAAAGTCTTGAATGGACCTTGGGAAGACACCCCTGAAATATTATCACCCTGGATAGTGACCTGCATGACGCCGCCCGTCTCCACCAGGCTCAAGAAATCGCTGTAACTGATTGAAGTGCTTCCTCTCTGGGGCTGCTTAAATATCTGAAACAACATGATGAACATGAGGCTTATCACCAGCCAGAGAGCAATGTTCTTGTAAAATGGACTCAAAAGTCAAACCTCCTCATGGGATTACCATTACACATTATAACCCCGTTTTTGCAAAATTCTATCACTCTTTGACCGATTTATCCTCCACCGGCCTTAATTCCAGAAGGCATTATAGGCCGCTTGGGAGGTTCTGTCAAAAGATGCAGGAACCGACTTTTCGTCAGGGCTCATTCGGGGGAAGAAGGGTAATGCTTCCGGCGTTTTCATATTTCAAGCAAAGCCGTGGGAGGATTTTTGGATTCCCATTTATGGCTTGATATATTCTTCTTCTTGGGATAATCCTTTCTCTCAAAACTCTCGGCTGAATAGATAGGTAAATTAGGCGCCTTAGACTCATCGAGCACTTTTCAAAGCAAGGAGTTCTCTATGCCCGGCTATGAAATTATTGGAGAAGAGGAAAAGCAGGAGGTACTGGACGTTCTTTCGCGAAAAGTTCTTCTTCGCTATGAATTTGATGAACAACGCAAAGGCATTTATAAGGTGGAGGCCTTTGAAAAGGCCTTTGCCCGCTATTGCGGTGTGAGCCAAGCGCTCGCTGTTTCCTCTGGGACAGCAGCGCTCAGAGTGGCCCTGGCGGCTCTGGGTGTGGCTCCCGGGGATGAAGTCATCACCCAGGGCTTCACTTTTGTGGCCACATGGGAGTCTGTTCTCGATGCCGGGGCTATCCCCGTGTTTACGGAAATTGATGACAGCCTTTGCATGGACCCGGCCGATCTCGAGAGGAAGATCTCGCCGCGCACAAAGGCTGTTATCCCTGTCCATATGTGTGGTGCCCAGGCTCGGATTGAGGAAATCATGAAGGTGGCTGACGCACACGGTATTCCGGTGATTGAGGACACGGCCCAGTCATGCGGCGGCCGGCTCCACGGAAAAGCGCTGGGGACCTTTGGCAAGATGGGAACCTTTTCCTTCGATTCCGTAAAGACGATGACTACAGGGGAGGGGGGCATGGTGTCACCGATGATCACGATCTCTACATCCGGGCTTCCGAATACCATGACCATGGACACGATCATAATCCCACGGTAGGGAGGGGGCTCGAAAAACGTCGCTTCATCGGCATGAACTACCGCATGATGGAACTGCAAGGCGCTCTGGGCCTGGCCCAGTTGGGTAAGCTCGAAAAAATCATCCTTCCGCGGCAAAGGGAAAACAAACACCGCATTAAAGAGTCCCTTTCCCGAATAGACCAGATCTCTTTCCGACATATTCTTGACCCTGAAGGCGATACAGCCACCTTCTTGCTCTTTTTCCTGCCTTCAGCACAAAAGGCCAGGGCCTTCAACCGGGTGATGTCTGATGAAGGTGCGAGCGCCGTTTACTGGTATGAGAATACTTGGCACTACTATGAAGAATGGGAGCACTTGCTGGAGGGAAAAAGTGTCTTGCGTTACGCCTATCCGTTCAAGACGGAGGCTGGAAAGGAGAGGTGTCGTTACTCCAAGGATGCCCTCCCCAAATCAGCGGAGCTCATGTCCCGGGCGCTCTGCATCCCCATCCAAATTTTCATGGACCAGCAGATTCCCAAAATCTTGAATGCCGTTGAAAGAGCAGCGAGGGTGCTCTAAAGGAAGCGCAGCGACGAAATGAAGATTGCCGTTTGCCAGATCAACCCGATCATCGGCGATTTTGATTATAACACCTCATTGATCCTCCAAGGGGTAAGCCGTGCCCGAGAACTGGGGTGTTCCCTGACTATCTTTCCGGAACTCTCGCTCATGGGCTACCCGCCTAAAGACCTTTTGGAACGCCCGGCCTTTGTCTCTGAAAACCTGAAACGCATCGACGGCCTGGCTTCGCAAATCAAGGGGACAGCCGTTCTCTGCGGGTATGTGGAAAAGAACCCGGCATCGGAAGGCAAACCCCTGATCAATGCTGTGGCCTTTATCAGGGACGGAAAGATCCTGCAAAAAGGCGGCAAGAGGCTGCTCCCCACCTACGATGTTTTCGATGAAACCCGATATTTCGAGCCGGCACCACAAAGCCTTCTTTTCCAGCTGGAAGGATACCGTATAGGAGTCACGGTTTGCGAGGATATCTGGAACGTGGGAGACCTTGAAGGTGTGCCCCGATATCCTTTGAATCCTGCCTCAGATCTGGAAAAGCAAGGCATGGATATCCTGGTGAACGTTTCTTCTTCGCCTTACAGCCTCAACAAGAGAACCCTCCGTCAGAAAATTCTGGAAAAGCTTTCCTTGCGCCACCGTGTGTCTGTCATCTACTGCAACCAGGTAGGCGGCAACGACGACCTCCTCTTTGACGGCTCGAGCATGGTGGTGGACAGAACCGGGAAGCTGATCCTATGGGGGAAGGAATTCGAGCCAAACCTGCTCGTCTGGGACACGAAAAGGTCATATCCGGAATTCAAGGGGCCCTGGCCCAGCAAGGAAGAATCCGTCCTGAAAGGCCTTGTCATGGGGACACGGGACTATGTCAGAAAATGCGGGTTTCAAAGGGTTCTTGTGGGACTGAGCGGCGGGGTCGACTCTTCGCTGGTCGCCCTCGTAGCCCGGGATGCGGTGGGACCTGAGAATGTAACCGGCGTGAGCATGCCGTCTGCTTACACATCCGAAATCAGCCGAGAGGATGCCAGGAAACTCGCCCAAAATCTCAACATCAACTTCCAAGAAATACCTATCCATGACATCTTCCAAAGCTACAACGAAAGCCTGGCTGAGACGTTCCGAGGCCTTGAACCCGACATCACTGAAGAAAATATTCAGGCCAGGATCCGTGGAAACTTGCTCATGGCCCTGTCAAACAAGTTTGGTGCGTTGGTCCTCAGCACGGGAAATAAGTCCGAGACCGCTGTGGGGTATTGTACTTTATACGGTGATATGAACGGGGGACTGGCAGTCATCTCCGACATTCCCAAGACCCTGTGCTACCGTCTCGCCCGGTACGCCAACAAGGACGGGGTGGTCATCCCGGAACGGGTTTTGTCTAGACCCCCTTCTGCAGAATTGAAACCGGATCAAACCGACCAGGACAGCCTCCCCCCCTATGAGATACTGGATGAGATCCTGGATGCCGCGGTGGTGAAAAACCTGGGTTTGGAGGACATCGTTGCACTTGGACACGACCCGGGTGTGGTCAGAGACGTCCTTAAACGAATCATCAGCAATGAGTACAAACGCCGCCAAGCACCTCCCGGTCTCAAGGTGACCACCAAAGCCTTCGGCTATGGGCGGCGCTATCCTATCGCCAGGGGCAAGGACCCGTATTAGGCAGACCCGTCGAATCCCGATCCGCATCATGTCGAAAGGAACGTTCTGAACCCAAAGGAGGAATGAAATATGTCGAGAGTTGCAATAGTGGGGGTCGGAATTAGCAAGTTCGGTATCAGAAAGGGCACTTCCTACCGGGAACTGGCCTTTGAAGCCTTTAAAGAGGCTTTAGAAGATGCCAAAATCGAAAAGGAGGAGATTCAAGCCGTGGTGACCAGCTGTGCCTCGGATGAATTCGCCATGAGCACGCAGCCGGGAGCCCCGGTGCAAGACTATTTGGGCCTCTATCCCAAGCCTCATTTCCGCGTGGAAGCGGCTTGTGCCAGCGGCAGTATGGCTGTGCGTGCCGGGTGGATGACCATTCAATCAGGGTTGGCGGATGTTGTCCTTGTGAACGGGGTTGAAAAGATGACGGAGGTCTCCACCGCGACCGCAACAGAGATCATGGGAAAAGCGGGCGATTCTACCTGGGAGTACCCTTTTGGACTCACTTTTCCCGGCTACTACGCTATGCTGGCCAACAATTATTTGGCGACGTATAGAGAAGCGGAGCGCAGCGATTTGGCTAAAGTGGCGGTGAAAAACCACTACTACGGTACCCTCAACCCCAAGGCCCACATGCAAAAGATGGTTACCGAAGAGCAGGCCATGAGCGGTTTCATGGTGGCTTATCCGTTGCGGCTTCATGACTGTTCATTGATCTCTGACGGGGCGTCCTCCTTGATTATGGTCAGTGAAAAAATGGCCAAAAGATTTGACAAGCCCGTATGGATGACCGGACTGGGAGCCGGTTCAGAGGCCCATTTTCTTGGGAAAAGAAAATCCCTTAGCTCTCTTCAATCAGCCTGTGTTGCCGCTGAGCAGGCTTACATCATGGCCGGAATCGGGCCCAAGGACGTGCAAGTGGCTGTGGTGCACGACTGTTTCACCATTGCGGAAATGATTGCTTACGAAGATCTGGGCCTCTGTGGACGAGGGGAAGCTCCCATGCTCATTAGAGACAAAGAGACCTATTTGGAAGGCCGCATTCCAGTCAATATCGACGGGGGCCTGAAAGCAAAAGGCCACCCTATTGGAGCAACAGGAGTTGCCATGTCGGCGGAAATTGTGAAACAGCTCCGGGGCGAGTGCGGGAAACGCCAGGTGAAGGGAGCCAAGATCGGCCTTTCCCACAACGTTGGAGGAAGCGGTCAGTTTGTGGCAGTTCATATCTATGAAATCTAGGAGGGCTTTCGCCAGGGATGGCCGCAGCCCTCCGCGTTCAACAGAAAACTCGAGAAGAATCTTGAGATCTTGAATTTTGTATACAGCTCAGAAAGGGGATCTTTATGGAGTTGAAGCAGTTCTCTCTTATGGTGAATCAAAGCAAGGTGGATGCTTTTGCGGACTCTTTAGCCCAGGGCAAAATCATGGCCACCCGCTGCAAGAACTGTGAGGCAGAGTACTATCCTCCCCAAGCGGATTGTTCTGGCTGCACAGGTGAGGATATGGAGTGGTTCGAATGCCCGACTGAGGGAAAGCTTGCCTCCTTTACTCAGATCATGGTGCTACCCGAGCATTTTGCGCTCCCTGAACCGTTATTACCCTTTGGGAAGGCCCTTCTCACCCCAAGTCCTGTGGGTTTATTGGAAGTCAAGGAAGGCCTCAGAATCATGGGATGGATTCCAAAGGCATCTACGGATTCCCTTCGAGTCGGCGACCGGATGAAGGCAATTCCGCAGGTGCTCGACGACGGGCGGGTGACCATTATACTCAGCAAGGTGGGATAGGATAACTTAAAGATTGGTGCCACATTTGGAGGAAGTTCAGTGCGGCGGAGGCGGATATTCTGTTCCTCCAGGTTCAAAGGGCATGAGTACTCTACCCAAGAAAAATATCGCCGTGGTCCTTGTGGAACCCCAGATTCCTGAAAACATCGGGGCGGCAGCACGGGCCATGAACAACATGGGGATCACCCGCCTCATTCTGGTTAACCCCGAGAACTGTGATCTATCCCGAATCCTGAAGATGGCCACAGGCACCTCCATCGACATTGTGGAAAAGATGGAGGTTTACGATGATCTTCTCCAGGCCATCGGCCCATACCACTATGTGGTAGGTACAACAGCCCGCACGGGCTCCCAGCGCCCTGCTCTGACTACGCCCCGCAAACTTGCCCAGGATCTGATCCCCATAGCTCAAAACAACACTGTGGCCATCCTCTTCGGCCCGGAAGACCGAGGCCTTTCCAATGACCACCTGCGGTACTGCCACACCATCACAACTATTCCGACCTCCCGATTTGCTTCCCTCAATCTTGCTCAAGCCGTGATGATTTTATGTTATGAAATCTTTCTGGCCGGCAAAGAACCCCCAAAAGAGGTCCTCCCCCGGCTCGCTAACAAATTCGAGCTGGAGGGTATGTATGCCCATCTCAAAGACGTGCTCATGAAAATCGGATTCATCGACCTGCAAAATCCTGAGCACTGGATGCTCAACATCAGGCGTTTCCTGTCACGACTGCCTCTGAAGGCAAGAGAAGTCCGGGTCATCCGAGGCATCTGTCGTCAAATGGATTGGTACACAGAGCAGTTGGAGAAGCTTGACTCCTCGCCCGATGACGGTTAGTTTTACGAGCATTCAGATGCTGCTGTAAAAGGAGGCCCTATGGGGAAAAACGATCTGTTAAAAGGCAAAAGAATTCTGGCCGTGGATGACGAGCCGGATGTTTTGGAGACTCTGGAGGAGCTCCTGCCCATGTGCAAGCTTGTAAAGGCAACCACTGCCGACCAAGCGATCGCGCTCTTTGAAAGCCAGAGCTTTGATATCGCCATATTGGACATTATGGGTGTGGATGGATACAAGCTTCTGGAGATCGCCAAAAGGAAAAACGTCATTCCCGTGATGCTCACGGCCCATGCCCTGAGCGTGGAAAACACGGTCAAGTCTTTCAAAAAAGGGGCGGCTTCCTATATTCCTAAAGATGAAATGTCGAGAATAGCCACCTTTTTGAGTGATATTTTGGAGGCCCGGGAAAAGGGAGAGAATTTTTTGGAGCGTT
>JARRRH010000030.1:0-10325 GCA_037380925.1 Deltaproteobacteria bacterium
GATGCAAAAAAGTGCACCTTGATGTCTCATGGGTGCATCTTTAACGAAGAGGGTGGAAAAAGTCAATATTTATACCCCTTCAGGAGAAACGCCAAAAGAGGATGCCCCTCAGGGAACTCCCCAAGAACAAAAGCCCGGGCCAATGTGTCTTCTGCGATCCGGCAATGGGCAAACGGGTAAGTTTCTGGATAGATATCCGGCGACACTGGTGTCCAAGATAACATTGAAATGAGCTTTTCAGTTGCATAAGCGTTTGTTTTTACGCAATGGGTGATTTTATTCGGAATCCAGGTCCCTTTTTTTGCGTCGCCAAGGCAGGGGCATGGGGGTCTGACCCTCATACCCCTGCAACATGGCGAACGGTTTTTGGACAGGAATGATCCGGCAAGTACGGGATTTGGGGGGAGCCTGGCTCGGTCTTTGGATTTCGGTGGACAACCCGGGGGGCATGATGATAAGAAGATAACCGTGTGCCCATCAAGCTGCGGGGTTCGGCAAGCTTCACAGGAGTTGTCAGAAGACGATGATGCAAGAAATCGCTGCCCTGGACTATGCGAATGGACTGGCTGGATACATGGATAAATTCCCGGAGGCCTGCATCCTGGTCGTTGGGGATATTATCATGGATGAATACATTTGGGGGGACGTGTCGCGCATATCGCCCGAGGCCCCTGTCCCTGTGGTGGATGTCCGGGACCAGACCAAGATGCTCGGAGGTGCCGCCAATGTTCTCAACAATATTGTCTCTCTGGGCGGAAGGGCCACTTTGTGCGGCGTGATTGGTGATGATCCCACAGGTTGGGAGATTTTGGAGCGCCTGAAGGCTACGGGCGCTATAACGAGTGGGGTTGTCATGGAGTCAAAAAGACCCACGAGCATTAAGACAAGAATCATAGCCCACAACCAGCAGGTGGTTCGTTTCGATCGGGAGAGTCGAAAGAGCATACAGGATGAAAGCAGAAACAAGCTTCTCCGTGTGGTTGAGGATCATCGTGGGGAAATCGGTGCCGTGGTGGTCGCCGATTACGGCAAAGGGGTTATTTCCCGAGGTTTGATGGAAGGCTTGCAGGAGCTCTTGAAGGACACTGGAGTCCCTTTGACTGTCGATCCAAAGATCGGAAACTTCGATTGCTACCATGGCGTCGATGTGATCACGCCGAACCATCATGAAGCCGGAGCTTTCAGCAGAGTAGAGATTGTTGACGAGGAGAGCCTTGTCCGAGCGGGGAGGCAAATGATGGAAGAGCTGGCGTGTGGCACGGTTCTTGTGACACAAGGAAAAGAGGGAATGACTCTGTTCGAAAAAAACGGAGAGATCAGCCACATTCCTACGGTGGCCAAGAAGGTCTTTGATGTGACCGGGGCCGGAGATACGGTCGTGAGCACCTTCTGTCTGGGTCTGGCATTGGGTATGGACATGAAATCCGCTGCCGTCATTTCGAACTTCGCCGCCGGTATTGTGGTGGCCGAAGTCGGGACCACAACGGTCAGGGTTGAGGAACTGAGAAAGGTGATCCTGAACCGTTTTAAATGATTGTTGGACCGCCTGAACTGATGGAAAAGCTTTAGATGAGTAACCCTGCCGACGCAGAAGATGTGAAATTGGTGGCCAGTCTCTTTTCTCCTCAGGAGGTGCTCATTGACCGCCTCATCTCTGAATTGGAACGACTATTCGGTCCCACAGACTGGAGAAGCCCGAAACTCTTTTTTGACCGGACCAGATTCTATGAAAAAGAGATGGGTTGGCCCCTTCATCGGCGGTTTGTGGCATTTAGGGGCCTTGTCCGGCCGGAGCGACTTGTGGAGATCAAGTACAGCACCAATGACTTGGAAAAGGGTTATCTTCAGGGGGGAAAACGAAGGATCAATATTGATCCTGGGTACATTTCTCTTGAAAGGGTCGTTCTGGCCACAGGCAAAAACTATTCCCATCGAATTTATCTCTCCAGGGGGATCTATGCAGATCTGACCCTTATCTTCAAAAAGGGCAGCTTCAGAGCTCTGGAATGGTCCTACAGAGATTATGCTGATCCCGAAGTCATCGGTTTCTTCAATGCCTTGAGGGACAGCTACAAGAGGCAGTTAAGGGGAATTGAGGACTCTGAAGATTAAAGACGGCCCCTTACTTGTCCAGGATTAGGGAGGAGGGACCCATTGATTAGGAGCATGACCGGGTATGGGCAAGGGGATTACGCCCTGGGAGAAAGAAAATTCGTCGCTGAGGTGAAATCCGTCAACTACCGCTATCGCGATGTGGTGATACGACTCCCGAAAAGTCTTCAGGTTGTAGAAGAGGAGGTGCGGGGCCAGGTCGCTTCCAAGTTCAGAAGGGGCCGCATTGAGGTTATACTTCAGGTAGAAAAGGGAATGGAAGAAACCCAAGTGGACTTGGAGCTCAACCTCCCTTTGGTGAGATCCTATCTCACCGTATTCAACCAGTTAAAGGAGGAGTTCGGGGTTGACGGGGAGATCAGACCGGACGAGTTCTGTCAGATGAAGGATGTGGTTCTTGTGAAGCCTCAAGAAATCGACATGGAGGAGGTGCGACAGGGACTGAAAGAAGCACTGCGTTTCGCTCTTGACTCCTGTGACAGGATGAGGCTCCAGGAAGGAAAAGCAGTTGAAGAGGATTTCCTGAAGCGACTTACCATCATTGGAAGGCATTTGGAGGACATTGAAAAGAGGGCGCCACTCGTGGTTGAGGAATACAAAACGAGACTCAAGGACAAAGTTTCTCGGGTTTGCCCTGATCTGAAATTGGATGAAAATAGGATTCTCCAGGAAGTCGTCATCTTCGCAGACAGGTGCGATATTACCGAGGAGATCGTTCGGACAAGAAGCCACTTGGGCCAGTTTAGGCACTATTTATCTGTCGATGATGCCGTTGGTCGAAGGCTGGATTTTCTGTTGCAGGAGATCCACAGGGAGATTAATACCATGAGTGCGAAAGCCTCTGATTCGACCATTTCCGAGATGACGGTGGAGATCAAGGCTGAGTTGGAGAAACTGAGAGAACAAGCGCAGAACGTTGAATGAAGGGAGAAAGGGCATGCCTCACAAGCTCATCAATATCGGCTTTGGAAATTCAGTGGTTTCCAGACGGGTAGTTGCCATCATATCGCCGAATGCAGCACCGATCAAACGGCTGCGTGACGAAGCCCGTGAAGAAAAGAGACTCATTGATGGAACACAGGGCAGAAAAACAAGGTCGGTGATCATTACGGACAGCAACCATGTCATTTTATCCGCTATTCAGTCGGAGACAATTGCCCAGCGCTTCAGCCCGGACTGCCGCCTGAGCCCGGAGGATCTTGAGGAGTAAGCATGCCCGGTGGGATTTATGTCATTTCGGGCCCATCCGGCGTGGGAAAGTCCGCTCTCATTCGCCGCCTGAGGGAGATGCTGCCGGACCTGGGCTATAGTGTTTCCCACACCACGCGAAAGCCAAGGGGCGAGGAGGCGGACGGCGTCCACTACCATTTTGTGGACAAAGAGACTTTCAAAAGAATGATCGACGAAGCGGCCTTTGTAGAGTGGGCCGAGGTTTACAAGGACCTGTATGGGACTTCCTTTTCCAGCCTGCGAAGTCAAGCAGCGCAAGAGGTCGACGTGGTTTTGGACGTGGACGTTCAAGGCGCCAGGAATCTGCGAGAGCATTTCGAGGAGAGTGTACTGATCTATGTCTTGCCTCCTTCCATAGGGGTGCTCGAGAGGCGGCTCCGGGAGAGAGGAACGGATGACGAGGAGGCGATTAGGAAGCGAATAGAAAAAGCCACGGAGGAAATCAGAAACTGCGTATGGTATGACTATCTGATTTTCAACGCTGATCTTGAAAAGGCCGTTGAAGAGGCCAAATCGGTAGTTGTCTCACAGCGATGCCGTCGATCCCGCCAACTTCCCAAGGCGCAAGGTCTTTTTGACATCACAGGGCCATAACCGGCCGGTGCAAACTCAAAGGAGGGTGGTCATCGGCTCGAAAGGAGAGAACACCGTCTTCATTCCTGGTTTTCACGCCGTAAAGGCGGCCCTGCGCCAAGAGAAAACCAAAATTCAGGCGCTGTGGATCGCCGAGGGAAAGCGAAGGGAGAGGGTCCAGGAGATTCTGGACATTGCCGAAAGGAAACGCATCCCCATTGTTTTCAAGGCATCCGCTGATTTGGATCGCAGGCTTCCCTCTGTATCCCATCAGGGGGTCGCGGCGCTCACGGCTGGCTTTGTTTATTCTGATTTGGGAGAACTCATCTACGGATTAAGCCGGTTTTCCGGAGAGGGCCTCGTTGTGGCGGCCGACCACATCACGGATGAAGGAAACCTGGGGGCGCTCATTAGAACGGCTGCGTTTTTCGGCAGCCACGGCCTGGTCTTGCCTAAAGACCGTTCCGCAAGAGTAACGGAAAGGGTAATCAAGAGGTCCTGCGGCGGCATTGCGCATCTCCCCATTGTACAGGTAGTCAACCTGGGTCGAAGCCTCGATCATTTGAGAGAAAAAGGGTTCTGGGTGATTGGTGCTGCCGGGGAAGCCCATGAATCCATCTACGAATTCGACTGGAAAAGAGACCTCGTCTTGGTTCTGGGAAGCGAGGACAAGGGTCTGAGCCGGTCTGTCAGGAGCCGATGTGACCATATGGTGCGCATTCCAGGCGCAAGGGCTGTAGCTGCCCTGAACGTCTCTGTGGCGGCCGGCGTTATCCTTGCGGAGATTTTGCGGCAAAGGTATGGAAGGGAAAGTCCTCCAGGGCCCCGATCTCTAGAAGAGCCTTGACAAGCGCGCAAACAGGCAACCCTACCACATTCGTGTACGAGCCGGATATCCCTTCGATCATGAACGCGCCCAGGCCTTGTATTGCGTAGCCCCCTGCCTTGCCGAGAGGTTCGCCGGTAGCAACGTAGGACCTGATTTCCCTGCCAGCCAGCCTTTTCACGTCAACCCGGGTCACCACGGCTTCGCTGTGTGCTTTTTGTCCGGAAGGGTCCAGGATGCAAAATCCTGTAATCACCCGGTGGCTTCTCCCGCTCAGGCGAAGGAGCATGGAGTGCGCATCCTGGGCATCTCTGGGTTTTCCCAGCACGGCCCTTCCAAGAACCACGACGGTGTCAGCCCCCAATACCCAGCGGCCGCGCAATGGGCTGTGGACGGATTCGGCCTTCTTTTCCGCCAGCCTTTGTGCTGCTGTGGAGGGATTGGCAAGCGTCTCATCTTCGGCAATCCGGCTCGCCACCACGTGGAAAGGAAGCCTAATTTGCTCCAGCAAGCGCCTCCGCCTGGGAGAGGAGGAGGCCAAAATGAGGGGGCGGGTCTGGCTGATCGGATAGAAGGCCATCATAATAGGGGTAGGGAGAATATTTTCCTTGCATTTTCAGTAGTTTGTAAGGCCACTGCTTCGAATTCCAGATGTCTCAGTTCCGCAATTCTTTCCGCCGTATGAACGACAAATGAGGGTTCATTCCTTTTGCCCCTTTTGGGTTCGGGTGAGAGAAAAGGGGCATCTGTTTCTAAAAGCAAGCGCTCAAGGGGGATACGGGCTGCCACTTCCCGCACCAGGGAGGCCTTTTTATAGGTCACCGTGCCCGGTATGGAAATGTAGTAGCCCATGTCGATGTAGGAGAAAGCCAGGTTTAAATCGCCTGAAAAGCAGTGGATGACGCCTTTCACCTTACCCTTTCTTTTCTTCAGAATTTCAAACACATCGGAGTTTGCTTCCCGACTGTGGATGATCACAGGCAAATGGAGACTCGAAGCAAGATCCAACTGGCTTTCGAAAGCATCGATCTGCTGGGTTGGGGGCGAATGGCGACGATAGAAATCGAGACCGATTTCTCCCCAAGCCACTGTCTCGGGCTCGGCTGCGAGCCGGGCCAGCTCATCCAAAACCTGGGCGTTCACATCTTTGGCGTTATGGGGGTGATATCCTACTGTGGCGAAGATGAAGTCGTACCTCTTGGCCAGCTTGATGGATTTATGAGAACTCAGCCGGTCTACTCCGACGGTGACGATCTGCCTTACACCACTTTCGAGGGCTCTGCGGAGCACGTCCTCACGGTCTTCGTCATAGTCGCTCATCTCAAGGTGAGCGTGGGTGTCGACAAGCATTTTGGTGAGCCCAACCTATGGTTTTTTCTACGAATCGGCTTTGGGTATCCTATGGAATTGCGCCTGTTTTGGCAAATAAATAGGTTGCAAATTTTACAAAAACTAGTAAAATAAATAGTCTATAGCAAATCTAATGGGGTTGGTAATTCATTTATGGCTGCCATGGCAAGAGGGAGTGAGCAAACGAAATTGAAAGAAAAAAACCTTGAGGACCAACTCCAGTTTCAAAAGAAACTCAACAACATTACCAACCAAATCCATTCTGCCAAGGACACCAACGAGATCGTCTTCAACCTTCAAAACGACATTCTGAGTCTTTTTGACGCACAGAGACTCACCATCTATGTCGTCGACGGCATCAAAAAGCAGATTGTTTCCAAAATTAAAACCGGTGACGAGATTGCGGAGATTCGGGTTCCCATAAGCAACGACAGCATTGCCGGTTATTGTGCCGTATCCGGCAAAATAGTCAATGTTGGCAACGCCTACGATCAGGATGAACTCAAGCGGATCAACTCCCAACTCCAATTCAATAAGAGTGTCGACGAAAAGACCGGGTTCAAAACCGTCCAGGTGCTTGCAGCGCCCATCTCATACAACAAGTATCTTCTAGGCGTCATCCAGCTTATGAACAAAAGGAACGGGAGCCCGTTTGCCGCCGAAGATCATACCTATGTCCAGGAAATTTCCAAGGCTCTCGGCATCGCCTTTTTCAACAACCAGAAACTTGCTCAGCGGCGAAGGCCCACAAAGTTCGATTATCTCATCACCAATAATATCATTACCGACAAGGACTTGGAGCAGGCCATTTCCGCGGCCCGCAAGGCGAAGAAACCGGTCGAGTCCGTGCTCATCAGCGATTTGCATGTCTCAAAGGAGGACATTGGAAAGTCGCTGGCCGCCTATTATAAGACGCGATTCATACCCTACGACGACAAGATGGTCATCCCGGGAGAGGTCCTGAAGGGGCTCAGAGCTGGATTTCTCAAGAGCAACGTCTTTGTTCCCGTGTCACTGTCAGGGGACAAGGTGGGAATTGCCATGGAGAACCCCGACTACCTGCCGGCAAGAGATACCATCCGGAGGCTGATTCCTGGCAGGGATTTTGAGTACTGTGTGGCTCTGAGAGACGATATCTTCAAGATGATCGAGCACTTCTTCGATGTGAAGCGATCGGAGCTCATGAATGATTCAGGAGGGAGCATCGAGGACATTCTTGGGCAGCTTGAAGCGAGTGACGAGAGCTACGATGACGAGCTGGAAAGGGTGAGCGAGGAAGACGGCGTCATTGTTCAGCTTGTGAACAAGATGATCATTGACGCCTATAACCGAAATGCCTCCGATATCCACGTTGAGCCGCGGTCGGGTAAGGCGCATGCCCACATCCGTTACAGGATAGACGGCGCTTGCCAGTTGTATCAGACCATCCCCTTCACGTATAAGCGCGCTGTGGTGTCCCGACTAAAGATCATGGCGGACCTGGACATTTCCGAAAGACGGCTGCCTCAGGATGGGAAGATCAAGTTCAAGAGATACGCTCCGCTGGACATCGAACTGCGTGTGGCGACCGTACCCACGGCGGGTGGAAACGAGGATGTAGTTCTCCGCCTGCTGGCCACTGGCGAGCCCATTCCTCTGGACAGGATGGGCATGAGCCAGCGGAACTATGATGCCTTCATCAATATGATCACGAAGCCTTACGGCATCGTGCTTGTGGTGGGGCCCACCGGAAGCGGCAAGACGACTACGCTTCACGCGGCGTTGCGGTACATCAACAGACCGGAAACCAAGATCTGGACGGCTGAGGACCCTGTCGAGATTTCACAGGAAGGCCTGCGCCAGGTCCAGGTCCATCCAAAGATCGGGTTTGACTTTGCCACCGCGATGAGAGCCTTCTTGCGCGCCGACCCGGACGTGATCATGGTCGGGGAGATGCGTGACCATGAGACCGTTTCCATGGGCATCGAAGCGTCGCTGACAGGGCACCTGGTGTTCAGCACCCTCCACACCAACAGTGCGCCCGAAACCATTACGCGACTCCTCGATATGGGCATGGATCCCTTCAACTTCGCCGATGCTTTATTGGGCGTGCTTGCTCAGCGTCTGGTCCGTACGCTCTGCAAAGACTGCAAGGAAAAATACCATCCTACGAAAGACGAGTTTGATACTCTGTCCAGGTCCTATGAGGGAGACTTCGAATCACTCGGCTACCAGTACGGCGATGACTTCGTTTTACACGCGGCTAAAGGGTGCTCCCAGTGCGGTAACGTGGGCTACAGGGGCCGAACAGGGATTCATGAACTCCTCGTTGGAACGGATGAAATCAAGTCTTTGATCCAGGGCCGGGCTAAAATGGAGGAAATCCGGGGCCAGGCTATCAAGGACGGGATGACCACTCTGATGCAGGATGGCATTCGTAAAACCTTGCTTGGCGAAACAGATCTGATGCAGGTCAGAAAGGTGTGTATCAAATAAACAGGGCCCAAGGCGGAGGGCTAAAGGCGTAAGGCGATATTCGAAAGAAGCCCTCTTCGGGGTTTTCCCTTTAGCCCTGAGCCTTGGGCCCTTTGCCTTCCTTAGGGATACTGGCCCGGCCGCAAGAGCCCCGCCGTTTCTTCCAGGCCAAAAAGGATGTTCATATTTTGAACAGCACTCCCTGCCTGGCCCTTCACAAGATTGTCGATGAGGCTCACCACGATCAGCTTGCCTGTCCGTTCATCCGCGTTCAGTGAAAGGTTACAGAAGTTGGTGCCTCGAACATCAGTGCTGGTCAAAGCCGATTCCGGACCGAAGATTCGGATAAAGGCCTCGTCCTTGTAGAAGGACCGATAGGCCTCTTCAACGGATTGAAGACTCTGACCTGGCTGAAGCTCCGCGTAAATCGTGGTAAGGATGCCCCGGCAAAGCGGTACGACATGGGGGGTGAATGTGATCTTGACCTCCTTGCCCGCTACCAGTCCGAGTTCTCTCTCAATCTCGTAAACGTGTTGATGGCCGGCAATCTTGTAAGCGTTCATAGCATCATAGCGGGCCGGATAGTGAAAGGCAGGGGAGGGGCTTTTGCCTGCCCCTGACACCCCGGTTTTGGCATCACAGATGAGAGAGTCGGGTCCGCTGATTCCGAATTTGACAGCGGGCGCCAACCCTAGAATGCAACTCACAGCAAAACAACCGGGATTGCCCACCAGAGATGATCGGGCAATCTCTTTTCGGTGAATTTCTGCCAAACCATAGACAGTCCGGGAAAGTAAGTCAGGAGACCCGTGCTCCTGTTTCTTTCCGATTCTGGCTGCATAGCCCCTGTAAATCTCCGGGTCATTGAAGCGAAAGTCGCCGCTGTAGTCGATGACCTTGGCCCCCCTGTCGAGCCATGCGCGGGCTTCCCTCTGACCCACCCCGTCCGGCGTGGCAAAGAAGACCGCATCCAGATCATCACGGCTACTGGAATCGGAAGGGTCGAGAAGGGGTAGGTCGCAGAAGCCTTTGAGATGGGGATAGAGAGCGCTGATCGGTTTTCCCACATCCTGCTTGTCCACGAGAGCAACGATTTCCACATAAGGATGTCCGAGGAGGATTTCGATCGCACCGCATCCGCCGTAACCACCGGCACCGATAATGCCCACTCGTATTTTTTCCATGTCAATACTCCGACCTATATATTAGAAAGGATCCTTGAAAGACCACTCCAAAAAATCCGAAGCACGAAATTCGAAATCCGAAACAAATTCAAAATCCAAATGTTCGAATTAAGTCAAAATGCACTCTTCCTCTCCCTGAGAGGTGTTGTTTTGATGATTTGGGTTTCGCTCATTTGACATTGTTTCGAATTTCGTGCTTCGAATTTCGGATTTCTGCAACGGCCAGCTATCGTGGCATGATGAGGATCGTGGGCATAGAGCTAAATATTAAACCGAAAATTGATGATGTCTCCATCTTGGACGGGGTAATCCTTTCCCTCCAGGCGGACGAGGCCTTTTTGCTTTGCCTCTTGGAATGAGCCGTGGGTTTTCAGATCTTGGAAGGAAAGAACCTCCGCCCGAATGAATCCCCTCTTCATGTCGGAGTGCACGGTGCCGGCCGCTTCCAGGGCCGGGGACCCTGCAGGCACGGTCCATGCCCGAACTTCCTCGTTGAGAACCGTGAAAAAAGAAATCAGGTTGAGAAGCTTGTAGGAGCTCTTGATGACCCGGTCAAGCGCAAAGCTGTCGATATGATAGGCTTCCAAGAACTCCGC
>JARRRH010000030.1:10332-15361 GCA_037380925.1 Deltaproteobacteria bacterium
CTCTAGCCACCATCCTTTCAAGATTTTCAGGAACCGTTTTCCAGTCCGGGAGGGATTCGTCTTCATCATCGTTGTTGATAATGACCAGTTCCGGCTTTGCAGACAGAAAAGTAAATCCCCGAAGCGCGGGAGCCGAGGCCAGCTCCGGGTTCGCCCGCAGGGGCTGCCCCTCTTCGAGAAGGACCTTACACGATTTCAGAAGCGCCTGTTCCTCCTCCGTGGGCTTCTTGCCCTTTTTGCTCTCCGTCTCGATCCTTTCCAGCCGTTTTTCAGCAACCGCCAAGTCGCTCAAAATCATCTCCTCTTCGAGGCGCCAGAAATCCCCTTCCGGATCCGGGGGAATGTCACTGGGGGCCGTGAAGTTTCGAAGCACATGAATCAGAGCGTCGCTCACACGGACTTGGTTCCAAAACCCGCTCTCGGATTTGGATGCCCCGGTAGCGGCGATCTGGGACGGCAGGAGATACTCCACCTGAGCATAGGTCGTTTTTTTCGGTTTGTAGATTCGAGTGAGGAAATCCACCCGTTCGTCAGCCACCCGCACTGTGCCGATCTTTTGTTCCATACGGGATGCCCGAACGCCCTCATCTTCTCCTCTGGCTCCGGTAAGGGCTTCAAACAGGGTTGATTTTCCCGACTGAGGCACTCCGATGATACCCAGCTTCATATTTACCACCCCCTGGTGGCGCCGTTCACGGGCAGCTTACCACATCCAGCCAGCTAATCCAGCCTTTTTCCCACTCGCCGCACAGCCAAAAACATGACGCCCAAGCCGATGATCAAAAGTGCGGCCACCTGCGGCCAAAGGATTTCCAGGCCTGAGCCTTTCAGAAATATGTCTCGAATGATAATCAGGAAATAGCGGAGGGGGTTCCCGTAAGTCACGAGCTGGATGATCCTCGGCATGTTGGCGATGGGGAAGATAAAGCCGGAAAGGAGGATGATGGGAAAGGTAAAAAAGAAAGTGGAGACCAAAGCCTGTTGCTGGTTCCGGCTTACGGTTGAAATAAAGAGGCCCAACGCAAGAAGTGACAGGAGATAAAGGAGAAGGCACAAAAAGAGGAGCAACACGCTGCCGCGCATGGGCACACCGAACCAGGAAACCCCCACCGTCGCGACAAGGCCGACTTGAAAGATTCCGATCAAAGCAAACGGGATGGTTTTGCCGAGGATAAACTCAGCGGGCCTGATCGGTGACACCATGATCTGCTCCATGGTGCCCACTTCCTTTTCGCGCACCACGGCCATGGCGGTGAGATTCAATGTGGACACCATGATTACCAGAGCGATGATTCCGGGGACATAAAAGTTCCTGCTCGCGAGAGCCGTGTTGTACCATACCCGAATCTCCGGGCGAAGAATGCCTTCCGGGCCGGCGGGTATAATGTTTTTCAGGGTGGGGTTCCGATCGAGACGCCTCTTCAGCCGGTTCCGGTTGAACCGTTCAATGATCTGCAGGGAATAGCTTTGCACCAAGGAAGCCGTGTTGGAATTTGTCCCCGCCACGATGACCTGAACCAATGCTGTGCGGCCGCTCTTGACGCGGCCGGCCAAATCAGGACCGAAGTGTAGGACCGCTTTAACCGCCCCCTTATCTATGAGCCGGGTCATGTCGCGGGGGTTGTCCGCCGACGTCACGAACCGGAAGTATCCTGACGAAGAAAAGGCAAAGGCAATCTCTCTGGACAAAGGGGTACGGTCTTCGTCATACAGGGCCATAGGAATATTCTTCAGGTCCAGGTTGGCGGCATAGCCGAAAGCCACCAACTGGATCAGAGGCGGGAGCAGGATGAGATATCTTAGACGGGGGTCCCGCACTGCTTGGAGCAGTTCTTTGATGAGGACCACTTTGACTCTGATGAGAAGAAGCCGCATTACAGGAGCCTTTTTGTGAAACGTTTTCTGGCCAGATTCATAATCAACAGGGCATAAATCACAAGGGCCAGGACCTGCGGCCATAGAACCGACAGCCCGACCCCCTGAAGAAAAAGCCCTTTCAGGATTTCCACGAAATACCGTGCCGGAACGACGAGGGTGATCACCTGAAGGGCGGCGGGCATGTTCTCAATGGGGTAAATAAATCCCGAGAGCAGGAAAGAGGGCAGAAAAGCGCTGATCATTGCAAGCTGACTGGCTTGGAGCTGACTCTTGGAGATCACGGAAATGAAAAGACCCCAAGACAATGTTCCGACGAGAAAGATGAGGGCTGTCACGAAAAGATGCAGGTAGCTCCCGCGAAAAGGAACACCGAAGATCAAAACACCGGCCCCCATGACGAGGGCCAAATCAACCAGACCCACGGCGAGATAGGGCAAGAGCTTTCCCAAGAGAAGCTCAAAGCTTGAGACGGGCGTGGAAATCAGCTGTTCGAATGTGCCCGTCTCTTTTTCCCGGGACACGCTCAGAGCCGTCATCAGGGAACAGATGGCCATCATAATCACTGCGGTGAGTCCTGGAATGATGAAGTTCTTGCTCTTCAGCTCCGGGTTGAACCAAACCCTGATGCGCCCCTCCAGGGGCATGTCCACCATTTTGAGGCCCGCACGCCGCAAACGCCTTTCCTGGAGATGAATGTCAAATCCCGCAGCCACGGCCTTGAGGTAGCCCAATGCAATGGTGGCAGTATTGGAGTCCGAACCGTCAAAAATGGCCTGGACCGGTGCTTTCAGCCCTTTTTTTATGTGTGAGGCAAAACCATTGGGGACGGCGATTTCCGATTCGTCGTTGAGGTATCGGACCAGGGTAAAATACCTCGAATCTGTGAGGCGATGAATGAATTCGCGAGACGCGGGCGTCCAATCTCGATCAAGGATGAGCGTTGGAATCCGGTCCACATCGAGGCTCAATGCATATCCGAAAAGGAAAATCATGAGCAGGGGAATAAACAAGGCGCCTATGAGGCTGCGGATGTCCCGGCGCATCTGAATGAATTCCTTTTTCGCGAGGGCTTTGATTCTTCGGGTACTCATGTATTTCCCCCAGGCCCGTGGCCGACGAGGGCCACAAAGACATCCTCCAGAGTGGGCTCAATGGCCCTGACTCCCTGGATTAGAAGACCTGATGCGGACAATATCGGTATCACGTCGTGTTCCGCATCCAAATCAGGCGCCACACGGACATGGACTGCACGGCCGAAGACAGCTGCGTCGAGCACAAGGGGGAATTTCTGGAGCACTTCCACAGCAGCCAGAACATCGGTTGTGGCGATTTCGTAGATTTTTCCCGAAAGGTGTTTGCGTTTGAGCTCCGACGGGGAACCGGAAGCAATGAGTCTCCCCCGGTCGATCAGACCGATTCTGTTGCAGTATTCCGCCTCTTCCATGTAATGGGTCGTGACAAAAATCGTGACCCCTTCATCGGCAAGCGCATAGATGAGGTCCCAAAACCGGCGCCTTGTCCCCGGGTCTACCCCTGAGGTGGGTTCGTCGAGAAAAATAACGGGCGGCTCATGGAGAAGGGCACATCCTAGCGCCAGGCGCTGTTTAAGCCCTCCGGGGAGCTCCCGGGTGAGAGAATGCCGGCGTTTCCTGAGCCCCGTGAGGGAGAGAATCGCTTCCGTCCGCTTGTGACAGTTTTTGACATCTAAACCGTAGATGCCGCCGAAAAATCGCATATTTTCTTCGACGCGCAAGTCCTGATACAGAGAGAATCTCTGAGACATGTAGCCGATCATGGACTTGATCTGTTCGGATTGACGGAGGATATCAAGCCCATGAACGCGCCCTTCTCCGGATGTGGGCTTCAAGAGGCCGCAGAGCATTCGGATGGTGGTCGACTTGCCTGCCCCGTTCGGTCCTAGAAAACCGAAGATTTCGCCGCCCGAGACTTGGAGGGAAATGTGGTCCACGGCTGTGAAGTCCCCGAAACGTTTCACCACATCTTGCAGATAGACCGTTGCGTTCATGAAGCCCCCGCTCCTTCTTCGTCATGGAGGAGAGAGAGGTAAACATCTTCTAATCCGGGCTGTATAGGCTCGATCTGAAAGTCGCGGATGCCGGCCTCTGCCAAACCGTTCTCCACGGTTTTGAGGCCTGTTTTCTCAGGCAGGGTAAAATGAATGCCTGCTCCGAAAACGCTTGGATCCAGGACTTGTGGTTCACCCTTAAGATACCTGAGAGCCTGGCGGCGGTCGGAGACGGTCAGGTTGTAGAGTCGTCCCCGCACCAGGCGCCGCATGGCCATGGGCTCCATGACAAGACGAACCCGTCCGCGATCAAAAAGAGCTACACGATGACACCGGTCTGCCTCGTCCAGGTATGTTGAGGCGAGCACTATGGTCACCTGTTCTCGCCTCAATTCGTAAAGGATTTTCCAGAAATCCCGGCGGGATACGGGATCAACGCCGTTAGTGGGTTCATCCAAGAAGAGCACTCTGGGTGTGTGGATCAGGGCGCAGGTAAGCCCCACTTTCTGTTTCATGCCGCCCGACAGATTTCGAAAAAGACGGTCTGTGAAAGGTTCCAAACCTGAGAACTGGAGGAGGCGCTTCATGCGATGTTCGTAACGGGAACGGGGGACCTCGTACAGGTCGGCATAGAAGGCAATGTTCTCGCTCACCGTGAGGTCGTCATAAAGGCCTGCGGGCTGTGCCATGTAACCGATTTGGGATTTGACGCTTTCAGGATCCGCCCCCACATCATGACCCAGTACCAGAGCCTGTCCGCCCGAGGGTCTCATGAGACCGCAGAGAATTCGCAGGCACGTGGTCTTTCCTGAGCCGTCCGGCCCGACAAGGCCGAATATTTCTCCTTCATCCACTGAAAACGAAAGTCCTCGCAAGGCGGTAATGGGACCGAAAGTGCGGGACACGGCTATGGCTTCAACGATTTTCATGACCTCTACCTCAAAACAACGTCTACGGGCATGCCGGCCTTAAGCTCTAGGTGAGGGTTGTCCAAAGATACTTTGATACGGTAAACCAGTTTGACCCGTTCCTCCTTGGTCTGGACGTTTTTGGGGGTGAATTCCGCCTCTGGGGAGATGAATGTCACAGTGCCGGGATAAAGCGTGTTGGGAAAGGAGTCTGAGA
>JARRRH010000031.1:0-10157 GCA_037380925.1 Deltaproteobacteria bacterium
GGGTCTCCGCCCGCCTTGGGGGCACCTTTCTGCGGAGTCTTTGCCCGATCCCCCTCGTTTTTGAAAAGAGATCCCCATGCCCCTGCAAGATCGCGAAACCGTTTTTGGAGAGGAATGATGCGTGAGATCAAGTTTCAGGGAAGGGGAGGCCAGGGCGTTGTGATGGCTTCCCAGATGCTGGGGCTAGCATTCTTCAAGGCGGAGATGTACCCCCAGTGCTATTCCCTTTTCGGCGGAGAGCGGCGAGGGGCGCCGGTGGTGAGCTTCCTGAGGGTGGACAAGGAAAAGATCTTTCTTAAATGTGAAATCAAGCGGCCCAACGAACTCATCTGTTTTGATCAGAGTCTCATGAACTCCTCCGAGGTTCAAAACACAATGCACCGCGGATCGCGTATTCTGGTGAGCACAGTCCAATCCGAGGAGGTCTTTCCAAGTCTCCAGGGCTTCACTGTCGGACTGATCAACGCGTCCTCAATCGCCGGTAAACTGGATCTTGGCCGCGTGATCAACACGGCGGTGCTGGGGGCTTACTGCAAGCTTGCGGGGAGCCCCCTCTTGGAGCACGTGTTGGAAGCTGTGGATGAAATGGTGCCGGCCAAAAAAGAGGCCAACAGGGAAGCCGTCAAAGAAGGTTATGCCAATCTCAAGATCGTCCATGTGGAGAGATAACATGAATCCCCCAGCGTGTCTTGATCCGGAAAAAATCGTTCCTATTTCTCGTTCATCCACGAGGATTTTCAAAACCGGGGCCTGGGGAAGTCGCACTCCGGAACATCAAGAGAAGGTGTCGCCGTGTCGAGTTTCCTGTCCGGCAGGCAAGAATATTCCTCTAGCCCTTTTTCATGCAGAAAAGGGTGATTTCGATCAGGCCTTGGCGGCCTTTCTCGAAGAAAACCCTCTCCCGGGCGTGTGCGGCCGGGTTTGCTACCACCCTTGCGAGATCGACTGCAACCGGACGTCATGGGACGGTGGGGTGCACATCCGGGCCCTTGAACGGGCGGCGGCCCAGTACGGAAAGGCCGAACCCGTGTTTTTGACCGAGGCCGGCCAAGCCCAGGGTGTGGCGGTTGTGGGCTCAGGCCCCGCCGGGCTTTCTGCAGCCTACCATCTTGCCAGAATGGGCCATCCCGTGACCCTCATTGAGGCGGAGCAAGAGCTGGGCGGCCTGTTGCGTTGGGGTATCCCCGGTTATCGGCTGCCCTTGGATGCGCTGGAAAAGGACGTGGACCGAATCCTCTCCCTGGGCGTGGACGTGCGCAAAGGAATACGGATCAATGCTCAAGGGATCGAGGAGCTGCTGGCCTCGCACAAAGCGGTCTTTCTCGCCATGGGAGCGCAAAAGATCCTGGCCCCGGACATCCCGGGTAGAGATTTGAAGGGGGTGCTTCCGGCGGTTGAATTTCTCAAGGGAGTCCGACAGGGAACCTCGAGAGGCGTGCAAGGAAAGGTGGTGGTCATCGGCGGAGGCAATGTGGCCGTCGATGCGGCTCTTACGGCGCGCAGGCTGGGGGCGGAACAGGTATCGCTCGTCTGCCTGGAAAAAAGAGAAGAGATGCCCGCCCGTGAAAGGGAAGTGAACGATGCCCTGGAAGAAGGAATTTTGCTGGGCGCGGGCTGGGGACCCAAAGAGATCGTGGAAAAAGGCGGGGCTGTAGCAGAGGTGATCTTCATGAAGTGCACGTCCGTTTTTGACAGCCATGGGAGGTTTAACCCTTCCTATGATCGAGACAGGACCATGAGGTCCGAAGCGAACCAGGTCATTCTCGCCGTTGGACAAACCCCGGACCTTGATCCACTGCAAGGAGCGGGCCTTTTCCCTGAAGACTCCGTACAAGGTGTGTCCGTGGACGGACGAACCCTGGCCACACCGGTCAAAGGCGTTTTTGCGGGCGGGGATCTGGTGACAGGCCCGGGATCGGTTTCTGAAGCCATAGGCGCAGGCAAGCGGGCTGCTCTTGCGATCCATTTAAGTCTTCAAGAGAGGCCCTTCCATGAGGCGGAGGAGACGACGCTTCTCGGTCTGGGTCCGGCTTTCTCCATCCATGCCCTGTTCCACCCGCCTGAACACTGGGACCCCAAGACCGTGGTTCGGTTTGAAGATCTGGAACCCTTGTTCCTGGATGACCGGCCGCGAAAGGAACTTCCCCGTGTGGAGCCGGGGGAGCGGGGAGAGGGTTTTAGGGAAATCAATCTGCCCCTCTCCATGGAAGAGGCTGCACAAGAGGGGGCACGATGCTTTTTCTGCGGAACCTGTACTGGATGCGATCGCTGTTTTCTCTACTGCCCGGAGTTGGCCCTCATGCCGCCGGGCGAGGGGCGAAACCACTATGAGGCGGACACGGAGTATTGCAAAGGGTGTGCGGTGTGCGCCGCGGTATGCCCCAGGGGGATCATGACCATGAGTGAGAAGAAATGAAAAAGTTTCTTACGGGCAATCATGCAGTAGCTGAGGCGGTCCGGTTGTGTCGCACCCAGCTTGTGGCGGCCTATCCGATAACGCCACAAACTCCTATTTACGAGAAGCTCTCGGACTGGGAAGCAACAGATGAACTGGGCGGGGACATGATGAGAACAGAATCGGAGCATTCAGCCATGGCCGCCTGCCTTTCTGCGTCTCTGGCCGGAGCCAGGACGTTTACCGCCACCTCCTCGCAGGGTCTTGCCTTGATGCACGAAATGCTTCACTTTGCCTCCGGCTGTCGCACGCCGGTCGTTATGGCCTGCGTAAACCGAACCCTTGCCGCGCCTTGGGCTTTCTGGAGCGACCAGACCGACAGCTTATCCCAGCGGGATACGGGGTGGATTCAGATTTACTGTGAAGACGGTCAGGAATCGCTCGACTCCGTCATCCAGGCGTTCCGTATAGCCGAGACCGTGCTTTTGCCCTGCATGGTGGTCCTTGAGGCCAATTTCATATCTCACTTCATGGAGCCGGTGGAGGTGCCTGAGCAGGAACTCGTAGACCGATTTCTTCCTCCTGTGAACATCCCAAAGCGTTTTGATTTTGATCATCCCGGTTTTGTAGCCGGAGTGGTCAATCAGACTCAGTTTCGAGAGTTCCGAAAGCTGAGCTATGAGGCCATGGATTACGCGCTCAAGGTGATCGGGGATACGGATGCCCGTTTTCTTGAAATCTTCGGCAGGGGGTACGGTCTGATTGAAGCTGTAGACACTGAAGACGCCGATCTGGTAATTGTCACCACAGCCACCATAACGTCTACAGCCCGGGTAGCCCTGAAACGGCTCAGGGAAAAAGGCCTGAGAGTCGGTCTGGTCAAGATCCGGGTGTTTAGACCTTTCCCTACGGAGCTGTTGCGGCGGATCCTCGACCCTATTCAGAGGATTGCCGTTATTGAAAGGAACCTTTCCCTGGGGCGGGAAGGAATTTTCTGTGCTGAGCTCAAAGCGGCTCTTATTCATAGTCCTGGCCCGCATCAGATTCAGGGATATCTTGCCGGGATCGGGGGAACCAATGTGGATCAAGAGATGATTGAGCGGATCGTTTTAGATGCCTTCGAAAGGGATGAGCCTTCTGATGAGCCCATATGGATAACGGAGGAGGTGTAATGCAGGTAAATGTTGTTGACCGTCCCGTGGAGGTGATGCAACAAGGCCACGCAGCGTGTCCCGGATGCGGCCTGGCCATGGGCATGCGCACTGTTATGCGGGCCCTTGGCAAGCGCTCGGTGGTCGTGGTGGTGCCCTCCTGCGTGGCTGTGGTCTCAGGGCCGTATCCATATGGAGCTTTTGATGTGCCCATGTTCCATTCCGCTTTTGAAATCGCGGCCCCCACAGCGGCGGGAATCGCCAGGGCCTTAAAGCTTCAGGGAAAGGAAGATATCCCTGTTCTTGCTTTCGCAGGGGATGGGGGGACTTTTGACATTGGCCTCCAGTCCCTGTCGGGCGCCGCGGACAGAAACGAGAATTTCATTTATGTCTGCATGGACAACGAAGCGTACATGAACACGGGCATCCAAGTGAGTTCCGCCACTCCCCGGTACGCCTGGACAGGCACTTCCCCGAGAGGAAACACTCGAAGAAAAAAGCAGATTATGGAGATTATGGGTGCACACCGAATACCCTACGCGGCAACCGGCTCGATCGGCTTTATGGATGACCTGATGAGAAAGGTAAAGCGAGCCAAAGAGATCCGGGGAACGCGGTTTCTCCATCTTTTGTCTCCATGCACCACGGGTTGGAAGATTGAAGAGCACATGGCGCCCAAGGTGGCTGTGGCGGCGGTGGAGACGAATGTGTTCCCCCTGTACGAGATCCTTGACGGCACAGAGTACAAGATCAATTACCTGTCCAAGAGTCTGCCGGTGGAGACCTATCTGTCCCTTCAGGGCCGGTTCAAGCATTTGACGGATGAGGAGATCAAGTCTATCCAGAGGGAGACGGACAGGTTTTGGGAGAATCTGACGTTCAAAGCCGGGATGCGAGTTTGTTAGATAAACTTCAACAGCAGGGAAAGGGGGTGATGGGAGGATCGAAAGTGTGACAAATTAACAAGGTTTCAACAATATCACCATCTCAAAAGAAAGGAGAAACTATGTTCCGCAAAAGCTGGTTACTTGCCATCGTGACGGCATCCCTTATCTCCCTGGTAGGGGTACCGCCGGCTGCGGAGTGTGAGGCTGCCCAGGGAAAAATAACCATCAAGGCGGTTACGGCATGGCCCAAGTCTGTGTGGGAAGTCGGCAACTTCATGAAATTTTTGGATATCATCAAGGATCGGGTGGCAGAAAAATACGCGGGTCAGCTTGAGATCCAGTATGCGGGTGGACCCGAAGTGATTCCCAACCTGGAACAGGTGGAAGCGGCCCGAATGGGGGTGGTGGACATGGTGTTCACAACAGACGGGTATTACGTTTCCGCAGTCCCGGAGGCCAATGCCCTGAGCGTATCCATGCTGGACGGCTGGGAGGAACGCGCACAGGGTGTGAATGCGCTCCTGGACAAGCTCCACCGGGAGAAGGTCAACTGCGTGTATCTCGGAAGGTTGGGTCACAACCTGCCCTTCACGCTCTATCTTACAAAGCCCATCAAGAGCGCGGACCTCACCGGGCTGAAGATCCGGTGTTCCCCGACCCTCATCCCTCTTCTCAAGGAATTGGGAGCCCAGCCTGTGGTCATCCCGCCCACGGAAGTCTACACTTCCCTGGAGCGCGGTGTGGTTGACGGCTTTATGTGGCCTGCAGGGCTGATCAGGGACTGGGGATGGGAGAAAATCGTAAAGTATGTCGTTCACCCCGGAGTTTACAACGGGGCCAACGTGATTGTCATGAACCAGAAAAAGTGGGATGCAATCCCCGATCATCTGCAGAAAATCTTGATCGAGTCGGAAGACGAGGCGGCACGCTTTGCCAAGCAACGCGCTCTTGACCTGATCAAGGATGAAGAGGAAGCCCTCAAGAAGATGGGGATAGAGTACATCGAGCTTCCACCTGATGAGGCAACCAAGCTGACCCACGCGGCCTATTCGTCGCTGTGGAAGGTCATCATAGAAAAATCGCCCGTGTATGGGCCCAAGTTGAAAGAAATGGTGACCAAGTAGAAAAAAGCCAAGAAAACACATCCGACAGAAAGGGGGAGTGGCCTTGCCGGGCAGGCTCCTGGACAAAATATTGACGGGTATGGCCTTGCTGGCAGGTCTTCTCCTCCTCTTCATGACCTTTTCCATCAGCTACAGTATTTTCACACGGGCACTGAGCTTTCAAAGCCCGCTCTGGACGGTCCAGTTCAACGAATACTCCCTGCTCTGGTTGACCTTCCTGGGATCGGCGTGGGTTCTCCGCAGGCGAAAGCATGTGGCCGTGGACGTCATTACATCGCACCTGGGGCCGACCGGCAGGAACATCGCGGATGTCATCCATAGCTTCCTGGGGGCGGCACTGTGCGGGGTCCTCTGCTGGTACAGTTCTCTCGTGACCCTAAATTTCTTTCAGCGGGGCGTGACGGATGTCCAAGCCGTGGATGTGCCCAAGTCCCTCGTGCTGATGGTTATACCCGCCGGTTTTCTTGTCCTCACCGCTCAGTTTTTCCGAAACCTGGTGGCCTCCTTGCAAAAGACCAAGGTGGGCACCCCGCAGCGTGAGGCCCGGAAGCCTCCGCCCGAATCCCCGAAGGGATCCTCGGAAACGATCGGTGAAGGGAGGAACGGCTGATCATGGAATGGTGGGCTGTTCTGAGTCTTTTCATCCTCGGGTTGCTCCTGGTGCTGGCCTCGGGGTTCCCCATTGCCTTCGGCTTCCTCCTGATCAACCTCGTGGGAATTCTGGTCTTCATGGGTCCCATGGGGCTTCAGCAGATGACGCTCCAGATCTTTTCCTCCCTCTCGATCTTTACCCTGACTCCCATACCTCTCTTCATTCTCATGGGTGAGTTGATGTTCCACTCGGGCATCGCCAACAACACCATTGACGTTGTGGACAAATGGCTGGGCCGGGTTCCAGGGCGTTTGAGCCTGCTCGCCGCTGGCACGGGTGTGCTTTTTGCGGCCCTGAGCGGCTCCACCCTGGCCAACACGGCCATGCTGGGAACCGTGCTGCTTCCTGAAATGCGTGGACGGGGGTACAAAACGCCCATGGCTGTAGGTCCCATTATCGGAGTGGGTGGCCTGGCCATGCTCATCCCGCCTTCTTCCCTCGCCGTTGTGCTGGCCAGTATCGGACACATTTCCGTAAGCAAGATCCTCGTCGGCGGGGTCATGCCCGGCCTCCTTCTGGGGGTGTTGATTACCGCTTACGTTGTGGTTCGCTGCTGGCTGAACCCCTCTCTTGCCCCCCGCTATGACGTGACGCGGGTGACCTTTCTGGAAAAGCTCGCGGGAACGATCAAGTATGTGCTTCCCCTGGGATTCATCATTTTCATGGTCCTGGGGCTCATGCTTCTTGGAATTGCGACCCCCACGGAAGCCGCCGCTACAGGCGCTCTCGCTACGATCGTGGTCACGGCCGTCTACAAGCGACTGACCTTGAACATGGTCAAGTCTTCACTCATCGGGACCCTGGACATTTCCATTATGGTTTTCATGATCATCGCCGCATCCAACTCTTTCAGCAGCCTGCTGGCTTTCACGGGCGCCACCACGGGACTCCTGAGCGTTGTGGAAAATCTCAATGTGCCGCCGCTGGTCATCGTGATCGGAATGCAACTCATCGTATTCCTGATGGGAACCTTCATGGAAACCATTTCGATCATGATGATTTGCATGCCCATCTTCATTCCTATCGTGAAGTTGCTCGGTTTCGATCCCGTGTGGTTCGGGGTCCTCATGCTCATCAACTTTGAAACCGGCTTCATCACCCCGCCTTTCGGAATGCTCCTTTTTGTCATCAAGGGAGTCGCCCCGGAGCTTTCCATCAAGGAGATCTGTTACGCAGCGGCCCCGTTCATCCTGATTGAAATCGTCGCCATGGCCGTCATCATCCTCTGGCCTGAGATTGTGCTCTTTATGCCCGGGCTGGTGGACTGAGGAAGGCCGCGCGGGTTTACCCGCCTTCGACGGCGCCGGAAGGGATAGGGTTGTGAAAGGGGGCGGGACCTTTTCAGCAAGCCACGAATATTCCATTGTCTTACAAAGGGCTCTGTGCTAGACAAAAAATTTACTATGAGGTGAGAGGGGGAGGAAGCGGAGACATGGAAATCAAGGTGAAACCGGCGAGGCCGGACCAGATGAAGGAGAAACCGACCGATGAGTCTAAACTGGGCTTCGGGGATATTTTAGCGGACCACATGTTCCTCATGGATTACGAGGCCGGAAAAGGGTGGTTTGATCCTCGCATCGAGGCTTACCGGAATCTGAGCCTCGATCCGGCGGCCATGATACTTCATTACGGGCAGGAGGTCTTTGAAGGGCTGAAGGCCTATCGCGGGAAGGATGGCGGCATCTATCTGTTCAGGCCCAGGGAGAATTTCAAACGACTCAACAGATCTTCTGTCAGGCTCTGCATGCCGGAGGTGGATGTGGATCTGGTCATGGAGGGATTAACCAAGCTCGTGCTTTTGGACAGAGACTGGGTGCCCGGGAGCTCCGGGACTTCCCTTTACATCAGACCCACCATGCTTGCCACCGAGCCCCACCTGGGCGTTCGCCCTTCCAATAGCTATGTTTTCTACATCATCATCGGTCCTGTGGGCGCCTATTACAAAGAGGGCCTGAATCCTGTGAAGATTTATGTTGAGGACAAATACGTCCGGGCTGTTGTCGGCGGGGTTGGGGATGCGAAGACCTGCGGCAACTACGCCGCAAGTCTTCTCGCTGCAGAGGAGGCGAAGCAGAAAGGGTTTACGCAGGTGCTGTGGCTCGATGCGGTGGAGCGGAAGTATGTCGAGGAAGTGGGGACCATGAACATGTTTTTTGTCATCGAGGACGAGGTGATTACAGCACCCCTTACCGGGAGCATCCTCCCAGGGATAACGAGAGACTCGGTCATCCACATGGTCAAGGATTGGGGATTGAAGATGTCGGAGCGTTCCCTGGCCATCCAAGATGTTATCGCCGCGGCAAAGGACGGGAGCCTCAAAGAGGCTTTCGGAACAGGCACGGCGGCAGTCATTTCCCCGGTGGGACAGATGACTTACAAGGGAAAGGACTACGTCGTGGCCGGGGGCAAGATGGGGGATCTCTCCCAGAAGCTTTACAGCGAGATCGTGGCCGTTCAATACGCTGAAAAAGAAGATCCCTATGGATGGCGGGATAGGATCGGTTGAAGAGGTGACGTGACCATGCTCCCTACCATCGAATGGTGCGGCCGCCATGTCCGGATGATCGACCAGCGAAAAATCCCGGGCAAGGTGGAGTGGTATGTTTGCAGGAACTGCGGGGACGTGATCAGGGCGATCGAGAGGATGGTCATCCGGGGAGCCCCTGCCATCGGTGTGGCGGCGGCCATGGGGCTTGTGCTGGGGGCCGAAGCGGCCAGGACGAGGTCTTATGAAACTTTCAGGCGCCGTTTCAAAGACATGGCTGAAGCCATGGTGAAAGCCCGGCCCACGGCCGTCAATTTAAGATGGGCTGTGGAGAGAATGACCCTGGTCGTGGACGAGATGGCCGGGGCGCCTGTGGAAGAGATCAAGAAGGCCCTTCGACAGGAAGCGTCGAAAATTCTCGCCGAGGACATTGAAATCAATCGGAGGATCGGCCGGCACGGCGAAGGGCTTGTGCCGGAAGGGGCGAGGGTTCTGACCCACTGCAACGCCGGATCTTTAGCCACAGGGGGCTATGGGACGGCCCTGGGCGTTATTCGGGCTGCCCATGCCGCGGGGAAGGTTGCCGGGGTTTTCGCGGATGAAACCCGCCCGTGGCTCCAGGGCCTCCGGCTGACGGCATTTGAATTGATGCAGGACGGGATCCCGGTCACCGTGATTGCAGACAACGCAGCCGGATCCCTGATGCATCAGGGAAAAATTGACCTGGTTATAACAGGGGCGGACAGAATTGCAGCCAACGGGGATGTGGCGAACAAGATCGGAACCTATCAGGTCGCGGTGCTTGCCAAGGAGAACAAGATCCCCTTTTACGTGGCTGCCCCTCTGTCCACGATTGATTTAAGGCTGAGATCAGGAGACAGGATCCCGGTGGAAGAGAGAAAAGGGGATGAGATTTCCCGCTTCGGACGTTTGAAACTGGGACCGGCCGGAGTTAAGGCATTGAATCCTGCATTCGACATCACTCCGTGCCGGTATGTGACGGCCATCATTACGGAGAGGGGTGTCGTCAGGCCGCCGTACCGGAAAGAAATCAAGAAAATTTTTGGAAATTAGGGATATCTCCTTGACCGGGCAAAGGGTTTGACATATACTCCGCCCGCACTCATAGTGACGCCGAAAAATTTTCCCCAGATCCGGGGCAATCGCGCTGAGGCGCGATTGAATGGAAAGGGGTTGGGAAATTCGACACGCAGTCTAAATAGAAAGGGGGTGAGGACATTGAACTCTTTGCTGGACATTGTTCTCATTGACCTTTACGAGTGCGATCACGATAGGCTTCTGGATGCGAACGGGATCAAAGTGGGTATGCTCCAGGCGGCTCAACTCATGGGAGCCGAAGTGATCGACAGCTCGTTTCACACGTTCCAACCGTGGGGCGTTAGCGGCACGGTCACAATCGCGGAATCTCACCTGGCGGTGCACACATGGCCGGAATATGATTT
>JARRRH010000032.1:0-12067 GCA_037380925.1 Deltaproteobacteria bacterium
CTGCAATTCTGAAAGAGATCGTTCCTTCTTCGCAAGGGTCGTCTCCAGTTCCTCGACACGCTTCTCAGCCTGTTTTAACGGACCCAACTGCTCTTCGGTTTGCCGGATTTTCCGGAGAATCGACGCCTTCTCCTCATTCAATCGGCTGATCTTCTCCTCGCTGGCAACAAGGGCGGCCTCGCTTTTCTCACTCCGTTTATAGAAAAGGATGCAAAAAACAAGGGCCCCTGCCAGGAGAACGGACAGCACGATCACGGGGATTTTTCTCATGGTTGTCCCTCCTGGTGTAGATTGCCTGGATGGTAATTGGAAATATTCCTATTTTTATTGAAGGGAAGCCCCAACAGGATTGGGGGAATCCGGTCAGGAGCATGATAAGCCCACTTTGAGCCCTATCTCCATGGTAACCGCGTCAGCATGGGTTTGAGGCGTGCCCCTTTTTCAGGTCCCGCAGAGGGGTACGGTGGCCTTGAAAACCTCAAAAGTGCTGTCAATGGCAGCGGCTTCAGATCCCCTTGTTTTCCACGTGAACAACACGAGCTTTTACGGATATGGCCCTTCTTTCCAGAGGCAAGGTCGTAACCACGTCGATCTCATATCCCCGTTTGAACTTTACGGAACTCGCAGTTTGTATGAAGGCGCCGCCCGTGCTCAGGTTCAATATCTTGCTCAGATTACGAGACCCCCTGATCAGCACGTTGTGGTGAAAATCGATCCTCGGCGTAAGTCTTCTATCCTTTGACATCCTTTTTGTCCCCTCTTCGACTGCACCCCGTCAGCCCAGAGTGAGTTTGCTCCCAGCCCTTTAGTACTCTATCACGTCATCCAGAAGGGAAAAGCTGATCACCTCTTTAATGCAAACCTGCACGAGTTTCCGGTTGCAGCGGATGCCGTACTTTTTTGCGTCAATGATGTATTTTTCATTCATTGACGGGCTTTCCCTGCGATCGTGAACATCCGTATCTTTGAGAACGATAAAATGGTCGCTCACATCTTCAAGTTTACCGATGTAGACGAAATGGGATGTCGTATCCAGAACCACATCCCGATTTCGGTATCGGAGCATTTCGCGGGCACCATTCAAGTCCTGCCTTCGAACACGTACGGCTCTTTTTCCGGAGGAAGATTTGATTTTGCCTGCCATTAAGGTTCCTTGGGAGCTTGCCCTCGCTCACCTCACACGGCCCCAGGCTGGGTCTCCATATTGGATGAGCGCCATATTACCAAAACAGGCATCTCGATTTCCAGACTTATTTGGGAGCGCGTCAGCGAGCCTTATTCTGGAAGAGGGGGCTGAAAAATACATGAGAGGACGGCCGTTGAAACAAGCCGGCTTCTAAGGGTTTGAATTTCTCAGGGGCAGGCGAATGGTGAAACTGGTTCCTTTTCCTGGAGTGCTCTCCACGTCGATAGTTCCCTTGTGGTTCTCCACAATGTCATGACTGATGGAAAGGCCCAGACCCGTTCCTGCCCCTTCCTCTTTGGTTGTGAAAAGGGGTCTGAAAATCTTTCCAATCACATCCGGCGCAATGCCGCTTCCTGTGTCCGCAAAACGGATTAAGATCTGTTCATCCTCAAGGGCCGTTGCAATCGTCAACGTACCACCGTCTTCCATGGCATCCCGGGCGTTCATGATCAGGTTGAGAAACACCAATTGCAACTGATTCCCGTCCGCCATGATTTGCGGCAATTCGGCACTGAAATCCTTCACTACACTGATGTTTCCCTTTTTTGCATGGAAAGCGGCGATTTTGAGCGCGGTCTCAATGCCCCGGTTGATATCCGTGGGCGCCAAGCTGCCTTCGCGGTGCCGGTAAAAGTGAGACAGACTTCGGACAATTTGGATCACCCGTTCCGACTCATCTTCCACGATTCTTAGGCGATCCAAACACGTTCCAACCTCCTCCGGTGTGAGGTCTCCCTGCTCTAGCTCCTTGCAGGTAAGGCTCGTGTACCCCAGAATGAAGGTCATGGGGTTGCCGATTTCATGGGCCACCCCGCCGGCAATCTTGAGTTTTGCATTCTCTATGACCATTCCGGCCTGCAATCCCATAGCTGTCAAGAGTTCCAGGTCTTCCTGGGTGAAACTGGCAAGGCGCCGTTTGGTATCCACGTGCATGATGCCCAAAACCCGGTTCTTGGATTTTACAGGAACGCACATTGTGGAACGAACCTTGTGCATGGCAATGCTTTCAGACCCTTCAAAGCGGTCATCCCGCATGGCGTCCAGAGTGAGGATGGACTGTCCCGTTTCCAGCACCCTTCCCGAAATGGTCTTGGACAGGACGATTTCCTCGTCGCCCTGAAGGTTTTCTCCCTTGCAGGCAGCCTCAGGCACCAGGGCACCGCTTTCCTCGTCGAGCAGCATAATCAGTCCCCGGTCTGCCCTGACTGTCCTCAACACCTTTTCTAAAATTTCATTGAGAAGCCTGGGCAAATCCGTTTCACTGACCAGATCCTTGATCAGCTCGTACATGACCTTGAGCCGCTCATAGGCTTTTTCCAGGTCTGCCTGGTCTACAACGCTTGGAAAAGACCCCGCCTCCTTCGGGGACACGGTCAACTCCACGGTGTGGTCTGAGGAGAGATTTTCCTCGCGAACCACTCTGACCGCCACGGAACCCGTGTTGCCGGTCCCAAAACGGCGTTCGGAATATTTAGCAGGCAAGAATTGCAGAATGGTTCCACCCAGGGCAATCATGTCACCTGCCTTCAGGATCTCTCGTGTGACGTATCGATTGTTTACCCGAGTCCCATTGACCGAGCCCAGATCTTCAATAAGGCATTCTCCGCCCTCCCGGATGATCCGAGCGTGAGTCCTGGAAACCCAGTTATCCGGGAGCACAATGGTGTTGGAAGGACCCCGGCCTATGGTGACCGCACCTTGACCGAGCCGGTAGGCCGTGCCTTTCTGTTGGCCCGACTTGACCGTCAGCTTGGCCGTCGCCTCAGCCGTGCTTGCCATCGACTCATTGGGTTTCATTGTCCCTGCCTTATGCCACAAGATCGAGCTTTTTCGTCTGCGAATCCCTCTTTTTAGACCCGGCGCCCCAGAACCTTAAACTCTGACTGGACGCTTGCTCCAGTTTCATTCCTGACGGCGTCGATTACGTCATTTATCTGCTCCAGTGTCATATATCCCATGCTGAACAGAATAGAGCCGATCAGCTTGTGTTCAAGGCCATCCAGATCCTGCTCGACCTGTATTCTCATGGCTTCAAGAAGCTGCTCCCTGCTCACATATCGCTTCTCCACAGCCATTGTTCCAAAACGCTTTTCAAAATCACCGACCATCCCGGCAACCTCCTCTTCAATGCACCCTCCCATCACAAGGACTCATTGCCCCGTAATCGGAGAACCTCTATTTTACCCCATCTACCCCTCACATGTCCATATCAGGTGCCTGGTTGGTGCCGGATCCTCCTTGGCTACAAGTCGGGGCAGGGAATTCTTTCCGGACCTAGAACGCGTTCCATTTCATCCCGCTGAACCAAGATTTTATTGAATGCTTTTTCCATGACCCCGGGTTCATCCAGAGTGTCCATGAATTCTTGCATTTCTTTGTGCATTCTTACCGCGGTGCAGTAGAACGCGTTTTTCTGGCGTTTGAGATACAGCAGCAGGGAGTCATCGATTCCCGGCTTTGTGGCGAGAACCGACTCCTGCTCCGCAACCGGATCCCAAGTATTCGACTTGTAGTTTTTTGCAAACTTCTGGAAGAAATGGATCTTCTCCTCCGGGCTCTTTGTGCGAAGGCCCTTAAATTGGGCGATCCAGCTGTCATGGGCGACCAAAGCGGGCACCAGCCTAAGAATAGCGCAGTCCCGAGGCGCCCCGAAACCTTTTTTGTCCAAGGAGTCGCAGAGCCGGCTTCCCCTGGAGGCTAGGTCGTCGGCTTTGTTAAACCCCTTTTCACCTCCTTGCCAGGCTGCGAGAGCCCCCAACCGAAGGACACCGATCCGGGTGCCGGCATCGTCTGCTCTTCCGGCCAGCTTTTCGGCCTCCAGTGCAATGTCCATCAAAGCCTGATCATAATCGGCCATACATTCAGAAGGCAGGGTTTTGTCTTTTTTCCGGGCCTGTTCGCACCGGTCTTTCTGCTGGTAGAGGGTGACGAAGTCGCTTTGAAGTCCGGAGAGTGTGGCGGCCGTGCACCCGTAAATGAATGAGAGAAAGAAAATCGCAGTCCAAATCCCACCCCTCAAGAAAGACGTCATGGTTTTCATCCTCAGGTTCTAAGCATTTCCAGAAGCTCATCGTCAGGGACGTCCGAGAACGCTTCACCGTCGAGCGCTTGTGAAAATAAGCGGGTGAACAGTCTCAGCCACTGCTGAGAGCCCACCCGACGTGCATGGACCTTTACAAGACGGTTAAGCCGCCGGACCAAGCCGTCAACAGCATCAAGGTTTTTGAGCGCTTTTTCCGACGCCCCTGCCATAGCCTTGAGCATATATTCTATGGCGGAAAGCAGGGTCTCTCCAAAAAGAACGGCGCCGCCGGACCGTCCCTGTCCGTCAAAGCTGTCGGCTGCAGCACAAAGCACGATTCGAATCGCCCGGGCAGCCAGTTCGTGACCCGGATCATCCGCATTGACATGGAACAGGCGGCCAGGATTCCGAGCAACCTCGGCAGCAGCAGCTCCGGCCACCGCCAGCCACTCTCCCGATGAAAGCAGAAAGGCTCCCCGCTGGCTCATCGCGCTCGTGATAACGGCAGCCAGTGTCTTTACCTCCTCCTCCCCGGAACCCCCGCTTGTGAACATTCCCGGTGTCTTGGAGGCCTGATCGAGGAATATTCGCGCGAGTTCAAGAATTTGCTCTCTTGACAACAGACGATCGATAGCCCGCGGCACATCGCCTGCTCCACGGCCCCAGGCGATCCCGTCAACCACCGACCGTGCAACCTTTCCGGCCAATTGTTCCCAAGAGCCCCGCTGGTCGAGCAGGAGTGCAGGGCCATACTCGCTTACAGCTCCTATGGCCGCTGCAGCCACGTCCACCACGAGGCCCTTGTCGAAAGGAGCCGGCACGTCCCGGAGTTTTTCTGCCATCTGACTCAGCAGCTTCCGCGCGAGCTGAACATTGGGATTACCGTCTTCTTTCAGGAAAAGCTCCGGACGTTCAACCGCCGCGCCCAGAGCTGCTTGATAAAGACGGACAAGGCCTTCTTTTTCGAAGACCTTCCTGGCATCTCCCTTTGCAATCTCCAGAAACAGGCCCTGAGTAACAGCCCCGACCCATTTAGTTGCATCAAATCCCTCACTCAGGAAAGCGGACTGGTGCTCAGCTAAAATCGTCATGGCAGCTTCCGCCACGGGGCCAAAGAAGGTATCCCGCAGTTCCACCCAACTGGGACGTGTGGCGGGGTCTTTGGCAAAACCTGCCAACAGAGGTAACGCAACATTTTTGGCGAGTTCCCGGTAGTGCCTCTCCTCCACGACCAGTCCCGGGTGCTCCCCAATCGTTTTAAAGCCTGCACGAAGGAAGATCGTGATGGTGCGTTCGGCAAAATAGAACTCGGCCCATTCCCCTTCCGCCCAATGCCCGATCCTGTCGGGGTCCGGCAGCAGTTCCCTCAGGTTCATGGACAAAGCGGCGACGAATTTTTCTCCGTTCCCTCCCACGCCGAATATGGCCGGAGTCGAGCCGATATATTCAAGCACCACATCAGCCATGGATAAAGCAATGCGGACCATCGGATCCGGAGGGCCTTGGCTTTTTCCCCATTGACTCAGGAGAAGATAGGCGCCCTGCTCTTCGATCAGCCGCTGTTTTCCGAAATCTTTTTCTCCCCCTCTTTTCGTGCGCCGCGCTTCAGCGATGGAAAAATAGGCCGCCATCAGCCTTCGCCTCGATTCAGGGTCCTCACGGGGAAGCCCCAATCCCGCGGCTTTGTGTTTCCAGGCGTCTGCGAGGGGCCCATCGGTCTCGATCAGTTTGCGATTCTCCTGCCGGGTAAAAAACTCGTAAAGCAAGTCACTCGTGTCAAAATGTGGAAGGGTAACGTTGGGCATGGGGAACTTTGCATCCCGCACCTTTTGTTCAAAAGCTTGCCTTGCAGCTAAACCCACACGGATCAAACCTTGAATCGCAAAAAGCACAGCCTCAGGTGTCATGTTCTATCCGTCTATGCTCCTTCAAGCTCGAAAACCCCGGTGTCCACCCACTCGTTCTTCAAGAGCGACCACCAGTCCACAGCCAGTCCCTTCAGCACGTACTCATAGGGGAGCCAGCCGTAACCGCCCTCGCCCCAGCCTTTTCCCCACGAATTCCGGATAAGCACCGCGCCCGTGGTTTCAATTCCTCCTCGGTTCTTGTTCTTTATCTTTATCCTGTCGTCGAAACCCACAGCCACCACGGCATGGCCCCCTTCAACCCTATCCTGCGGGGCGGGATAAGGGATTCTTCCATCTGATTCTGCGTCCCAAATGGAACTGAAAATCGTAAACCCGAACATGGCCGGAAGATCACCTGCCAAACAGGTTTTGATTTGCGCCAACAGGTCGGAAGGCTTTGTGTTCGTGGAATCCAACCGGAAATACTGGATGGCTTGATAGTTTTGTGCAAACGCATAACAGAAGGCGGGCGGTTCCTCATCGAACTTTTCAACGTCATAGGGCCAGAACTCAGCTGGAGGCAAACCGAAAAGGGTCATCGCCCCCATGGTTGTCCGGAGATAAGCCCCTGTGTCCCCGTCCATGTGCAACAGGTTTCTGGTCACCTTGTAGAGAAAAAGCCTGGATGCATCAATATATCTTCCAAAGGCCCTTCTTTCAAAATATTCCACGAGGGCTACCCCCGCATTGGCAGTGCAAGACCCAAGGTCCCCCTGATTCTCTATGGGCGAACACCACTCGCGGAGATCAACCGAAGGACTCAACTTTTTCCTGGACGGTTTCGCGACTCCCACTTTTGTGAGCATGGCCCTGACAGAGTCCTTTTGGTTCAAAGATTTCAGCTTAGTCGACACTTCCTTCTTGTCTACGGTGTAATCGCGGAAATCCGGATAGTCCCGCAACCATCCCATGCCGTGCTTCTTTGTCGTCTCACACATGATGTTTTCACCTCCGAACTTTCTCTTAATCCCTCAAAAAATCCCATCTGAACTAGCCCGTTTATACAAGGAGAAGGGCTTTTGCACAAGCCTTCTTTTAATAACTTGCGATCGTTTCGCTCGGAACTCAACCTGCCACATATTGATGTCCTGAATCTACAGGCAGCATCGTTCAGCACCGACTCCGAGTTCGCGGAAAGACGAACCGAAGACCAAGGCCAAACCCATCAGGCACGGGCTGCGAAGCAAACTGAGGAATGCTGAATTCTTTAAGGCGTTCTTTGGTGACGTGACAAAAGAGAGGGAGGATATAAATAAGGCCGAATCCTGATTGCTAAAGCGGATATTCTTTTCATTACTTTCCGGCGAGGCAGGTGAGAGGAGAACATTTTCTTTCCCTCTTCCTCCAGCCGTTTCCGGAGCTCTTCTTGCGGGAGAGACGCCCACTGCCCGAGCATAAGATCAGTCATGCGAACTCACCTTGTCGTTCCACTCGCCTGATATCTGCAAGCCTGCTTAAGCCCTCATCGCTCCTCATCTTCCCGACTCACTACGAACCTGCAATTCCCGCAGCGCCTTTTCCACGTGGCACGACCGGTTCACGGCACAACATACATGAATGACCGTCTTGATGGCGTAACTCATCCACATGAAAATAAGAAGCTCGTAGCACTTACATGCCTTTGCTGAAAAATCCCTTCTCAGGCCCCTGTCAAGACAACGGCAATACATGTGAAGAGGATTCAACTGATGTTGAAGAGTCAGGAGTTTTCCGATCACGGTGACTTTGATGAACACGACAGGGCTGTGTCCTTTCGAAAAAGATTCCGGTCTCCCTGAAAATTTTCAAAAGCATTCGCCATGGCCGCGCGGTCCAAGGAGTTAACAAGGGCCCTGTTTCCTCTTTGAAGCGATATCATCCTTGTACACTTGAAGCCAGGACCGACCGTCGCCCACGAAAAGGCTCTTGAAGCGTTGGAGCACCGGCCATCTCGGCCGCTTTGTTTTGCCGGGGTAATTCAAGCAGGAACGCCGACAGTATCCTTCAGGAACCCTGCCGCCCTTGGGACAGGTTACAATCTTCATCGATCAAATCCCTTTTTCGTGATCTCCCGGGTCAGGCCTTCACAAGCCCCCTGGCCTCGGGTCGAGCCCGTTCAGGACAACACCTGTCCGGTGCCGAACTCTGGCTGAAGAGGGAGCAAATTGCCTGCCATCCCGGGAGGCCCGATATACTGGATGAAAATTCAGTCAGTTAGGCGGTATTGTCCAAATCCGCTGGGCAGCGGGTGTGAAAAAGATCGGTGTGGATGGGCAATTCCTTTCCTTTTTGTGGCACGAAATTACCCACCCCAGGTCGGAAGACGGGCGGCGGGCTATATCTTCTTCATTATTCCGAGATTCTCACCCCTTTCTTCGCGGCCTCGATTGCTGAAAGGCAAGGATTGTCGTTTCCCGGGCTGCAGCCGGCGAGCGCCACAGCAATCCCCAAGGGCCCGAACAGCATAACGCCTCCCACCGCTTTACCAAAAATGATCGCTGTCTGACCGGGATCTAAAGCACAGGTGGGCTCACCCAGGGTCCCTTCCAACCTGAAAGGCTTTGCCAGCTCTCCGAAGCTCAAGTTCAGCTTTCCAAAGATTCCCGTTTGAATGCCTTTCTTGTGAAAGGGCTTTAGCGAGAGATCCAGCTGCTCCGTCCCAAGATTAATTCTTCCCTCTCCGATCACGCTCGTGTGATCCGTGTCGAGCACCAAAGCAGTCACTTCTGCAAGCCCGTCCTTGATATCGAAGCCGTTCACAAAGCAATTGAACTCCGTATAGTCCGTGTTTTCCCTGCCAGGGTTGAACAACCGGGATACACCCGCTCCCAAGTCGGCTTCCAAAAGAGAGATATATTCCTTGTTGATTCGTCCTGTCCCCATAATGACGCAGATTTTTCCGTCCAGCCCTGCCATAAGCTCAGCAATGGAGTCTCCGCTGGCCTGAATGTCAATGTCCGCATCCAGATCCCCCGCCAACACTTTCTTAGCCTTGAATCGCCTGAGCATTCCACCCACGTCCACATGGCGCAAGGTCATTTCCATATCCATCTTTGCGGTCTTGCCCTGGGGAAGAAGATCCAAAAACCCTTCGACCGTGCCTCCCCCTGTCTTGCACTTGAATCGCCTTGCCGTCAAGCACCCGTCCTGAAGGACCACGTCGAGATCGACCGCGGTGAGGGTTAGTTGCGGCAGCAAGGCCTTTTCTGCGCGCAGCCTGACTTGGCCATTGATTTTCCTGAGAAGGTGAAACGGTAAGGAGTCCCCTGGAAAGACTCTTCGGGTTTTAATCCGGACGCCACGGTTCAGTTTCTTCTTCCGTTTGGAGAGCAAGGGACGCAGATCCATCTTGCCGGATGTCAGGAAGGCTTTGACGCTTGGTGTCCTTTTTGACACGTCAATTTCCCCATAGCCTTCAAAGTCCATGCGCTCTTGGCTCGCTTTGACCTCGGAAAATGTATATTTCTTGAGCCCGTTCACGACGGCTCTTCCCGAGACCTCAAAAGAACCCGTCACAGCAGGAAACGTTTTTGTAACTCGTTTCAGTTTTGCCAGGTCCTTTCCCTTTGCTGAAAACCGAAGATCTATGCCCCGCCTCTTCATCGGCTCTCTGACCGTCCCTGCGAGATCCAGCTTCACCAAGTCCTCGGTGCCAATAAGAGCCTTTATATTCTTAAGCCTCAGCGGCCCTTTCAAGTTGGTGATCTCAACGGACACACGAAAAGGGCCCATTTCAGGGACACCGGTCAGTCCCGCCAATCTGGACGCCCTACGAACGGATCGACCCTTCATCTCCACCGACATTCTCAGGCCCTTCCCTTCAAAGACATCCCGTAAGGCGCCCTCCACAGAGAAAGTGTTTCCGGCCAGTTTTCCCCTCACCTTCAGGGGCCATGTTTTGTCCGCATTAAAGAGTGCCGCGACAGACCCTGTCATACCTTCCAGCATGACTGGGTTCTGCTCATAGGCGCCCTTCAAGCTCACTTTGACCGGCATTTCAGGCTTCGCCGCCCGGGCTCGGAAAGTGTTCAACACCAGGCTGTGAGATCGGCCGCTTCGGTGGTCTTGATAAATGAGCCGGCCTTCCGTGAGTTGCATGTCCTTGAAATAGAACAGGGACAACCAGCTTTGGGATCTTCCCTTCGAGGCGGGCACAGGCTCTTTCCCACGCTTTCCCAGTTCGATGTTCCACTTGCCCGATGGATGCCTTTCAACGAAGACCTCCGGCTCGATCACGAAAAATCGCTTGACCTCGATATCGCCAAAGAGCAGGGGAACGAGAGCGACCTGCATTTCGAGTCGCTTGACTTTAATCATTTGCGGATGTGAAGCCCACGCCGCATTCTGAAAACTTACCCCGTCCAAAACCAGTGCAGGCCTTAATCCAATGGCAAGGACAATTTCTCCGCCCAGTTTCAGTTCGCGCCCCGTGGCGTTCTTCACCTGTTCGATAATGAGAGGCTTGAGCCGGTTGACATCACAGCGGGAAAGGATGCCGTAGGCTGTTATGATCAGCGCGGCAATCAGAGTAAAAACGATGCTGAAAATCCATTTCCAGAGCATCACATCCACCCCCAAAAGACAGAGGCAACGGTGTTGCAAGGGCTGACGGGGAGAGCTGTGAAAAAAATGATGGCATGGGCTCCTGAGAAGCCTCCACCTGCCATCGCATTCAAAAAGGGTGAATTATTATGGGAATTCCTGGGACGCGAGACTAAAACTGAATCTTAATGCCTGTGATGTCCCTGTCCACCTCGATCTTGATATCCTCCCAGTTTGCTGAGAATGCGTTCACCGTGTAACCGGACAAAGTCTCTTTGAAGCCGTGCTGTTCGATAATCCTGTGCGCGGTCTTGTCCCTGAAAGCGAGGATCCCATAAGTGCCGGTTGGAATCCGGGGGAAGGTAAAACGTACGCGACCTGCCTTTCTCTGCTCGGGGTTCACTTCGAGAATCTGTGAGAATGGTGGTGGAGGTAACGGCCTGTTCCTGCAATTCTTAAAGCGTTCAGGGGAGTAAAGAGAAATGACGATGAGTTCAGCGTTCGGGAAAAGAACCTCTCCGGACACGCTGTACGTTTCATCACCATAGGCATCAGGTGACGGAAAAAGCAGCAAGCAGAACAGGGCGACGACTTTTGCAATAACCACCTCTCATCACCTCCCATGGGAAAATGCCCTGCTTGACAACACTGGGCCGCTCGAGGGCGTTGATTTGCTTGGCCGAGATTTCGAATGCCAAAGCCCGAAGTTCAGATGCGAAATCAAGTCCCAAGCCCCAATGCCAAAGGTTTTGAATTTTGAGCTTTGACATTGGGATTTTGAACTTTGTCATTGCCCAGGCTTTTATCAAAACTGAGGGCAAAGTCTCCTGCTCGATCAAGCTGGATGCACCAGCAACCAGCGACTAGCGTATCTCACATTTTACTTCTATTCTCTTCATAAGTAAAGGATTCCCGCCCTAGGAACACGGCTTCGGGCGGCATGCGGGTTTCTTCAAAGGGATGAACAGCGGGATGAGCCGCGAGAGGGTTGAGCAAGATAGGTGTGCTTCGAATCGGGATTAGGGGTGGACGTGCTTTTTGTCCCGATCAAAGACAAAATCACCGTCTCTTTGAATGGTGTGGCAATAAAGGCACACTGCTTCCGTGACCTCTTGGGGCGCAAAGGGTTCCTCGTCCAGCAATCCTTCTTGATAATTCATGTGTTCTTCCATGTTCCCGTGGCACGAGATACACTGAACACCGCCGTATTCCGGCGTCTTCGACAGGGAGGTGAAGCCGCCGTGCCCATACCCGACGGCATGGCAGGGCAGGCACTCGGGGTTGTAGTCCTGGTTCCGGTTTCTCAGCGACAGAATAGCTTCAGCATGTCGCGTCTTTTTCCACTTCTTATAGGTCTCTTCATGACACCCAAGACAGTCTTCCGCCGTGGGCATGGGAGGAAGATCCGCCTGAGCCTGCATTACCGCGTCT
>JARRRH010000033.1:0-10069 GCA_037380925.1 Deltaproteobacteria bacterium
ATAAAAGTCCACGCTCCCGACGCGAGCCACCCGCTCCAGCCGATGGGGAAGCCCCTGGAACCGATCCATGGTCTCTTGTATGATCCGGGCTTCAACCTTCAAGGCAAGCCCGGTGAGAAAGGCGGTTCTTCTGGGAGAGTCCAGGTATCTCCTGGCACAGGCCCTTGAAAACATAATCCCCTTCTCCCTGGCGGATACCATGGCGGAAGCCGTAACTCAGGCTTTTGCAGCAGCCCGGCCACAGGACGTGGTCCTTTTGGCCCCGGCCTGCTCAAGCTTTGACATGTTTTCCGATTACGCCGAAAGAGGCGCTGCGTTTAGGGAGGCTGCAAGAGGACTCGGTCATGGAAGGTAGGGTAAAAGAACACTCGGGGTATGATTACTTCCTCCTTGTTCCAACCCTTCTGCTCTTGGGGTTTGGACTGGTGGCCATTTACAGTGCCAGCTCTTTTCTTGCTGAACACGAGATGGGAGATCCTTACTACTATCTCAAGAGGCAGGGAATGTTTTGCCTCTTTGGTCTCTGTCTCATGATGGTGGCGAAGAACATTCCAAGCTGGGTCTACCAAAAGGCGGTCTACCCCCTTCTCTTTGTCAGTTTTGTTCTGCTGGGCCTGCTTCTTGTACCCGGATACGGCGTCAAGGTGAGCGGCGCCAGCCGGTGGCTGCGCTGTGCCGGCTATTCCTTCCAGCCCTCTGAACTGGCAAAACTGGCCTTGGCCATCTACGTTGCCTATTCCCTTGCCAAGAAGGGTCCCAACGTGGCCCTTTTCTCCAGGGGGATTCTGCCCCATCTCATTGTGGGGGGTGCGGTTATCACGCTGATCTTGCTTCAACCGGATCTGGGTACATCCATCATCATCGGGTGTTGGCTACTGCTGATTCTTTTTGTGGGCGGTGTAAAACTTTTCCATCTCGTGGGCCTCGTGCTTTTGTCCATGCCCCTTCTCCTGTGGCTCGTCTGGAGAGCGGACTACCGTTTGAAGAGGTGGTGGGCTTTCCTTAACCCTTGGGAAGATCCCCAGGGACTTGGCTTTCAGATTATTCATTCTTTTCTGGCCTTTGGATCCGGCGGCATCTTCGGGGTGGGCCTCGGGAACAGCAAACAGAAACTCTTCTACTTGCCTGAGCCTCACACGGATTTCATTCTCTCCGTGGTGGCGGAAGAGCTCGGTCTCCTCGGCCTGGGCACCTTGGTGGCCCTCTTCGGGATCCTGATCGTGCGGGGCATCAAAATCGCGCTCGATGCACCGGATATGTACAGCAGCTACCTGGCTTTGGGAATCAGCAGCTTGCTGGGGCTTCAGGTATTGATCAATATGGGTGTGGTGATGGGCCTCCTTCCCACAAAGGGGTTGACCCTTCCCCTGATCAGCTATGGAGGTTCATCCTTGGTGATGAGTCTTTTGAGCATCGGTATACTTCTCAACATCTCATCAAGAAGATGAAAGAGAAGAAGCATCGCATACTGCGGGTGGTTGTTGCGGGCGGAGGCACGGGCGGCCATCTCTTCCCGGGTGTGGCGGTTGCAAAGGAAATCCGCAGGCAAAAGGAAGAGGCTGAAATCCTGTTCATCACAGGACGGAGGAAAATGGCATTCGACATACTCACAGAAGCAGGCTTTGTTCATGATGCGATTGCTGTGGAAGGGATCAAGGGCCGCGGATGGAAGAAGGGGGTCATGGTCATCTTGAAACTGCCGTGGAGTCTTTTGCAAGCCATGATGATCATAAGAAGGTTCTCGCCCCATCTTGTCCTCGGAGTCGGCGGGTATTCCGCCGGGCCTGTTTGCCTTGCCGCCAAGATGATGGGCGTGCCGTCCGCGATCCACGAACAGAACTCATTCCCTGGGTTGACCAACCGGCTTCTTTGCAGAATCGTGGACAAGGTCTTCATTGCCTTTGAGGAGAGCAAGGCCCACTTTCCCCGCGGTTCCCTTTTCCTGACCGGCAACCCTGTTCGCGAGGAGCTTTTTGTTGAAGGGGAGCCCCAATCCGCAGAGGACAGGCACTTTACCATCCTGGTGACGGGAGGGAGCCAAGGGGCCCGCGCCATCAATGACGCCTTTGTAGAAGCCCTCTCGATTCTTCGAGACAAGGGTCTGAAGCCTCTTGTCATTCATCAGGCCGGGGCAGCGGATTACCCGCGGGTTCTGGAGGCTTACAGGCAGCGGGGACTCCCGGGTGATCTGACGCCGTTCATTCAGGATATGGCAAGGGCTTATGAGCGTGCTGATGTCGTGGTGAGCAGAGCAGGTGCGAGCACGATTTCGGAACTGGCGGCCTTGGGCAAGCCTTCTATCTTGATTCCCTATCCCTATGCCGCGAACAAGCACCAGGAGACGAACGCGGGGATTCTTGTGCGGGCCGGCGGTGCGGAAATGGTGTTGCAAAAGAATTTGACAGGCCGACATTTGGCCGGGCTTTTGGAGACATACATGAACGAACCGGCTGCTCTTGAGAAGATGGGGGCATCGGCTCGGACCGTTGGAAGACCGGATGCTGCTCGGATCATTACAGACCTGTTACTGGATATGGTGAACCATGAAGACTTTCGGTAAGGCGAAGCATATCCACCTTGTGGGTGTAGGCGGTATCGGCATGAGCGGCATCGCGGAACTCCTCATCAACCTCGGCTATGAGGTGAGCGGTTCGGACCTCAAGGAATCCGCCGTGACCAAACGGTTGTCCGATCTGGGTGGAAAGATCTTCTCGGGCCACAGCAAGGAGAACATCGAAGGGGCGGATGTGGTGGTTTACTCCTCGGCCGTGCCCCACGACAATCCGGAGCTCCTGGAGGCCAGGGAAAGATATGTTCCCGTCATACCCAGAGCGGAAATGCTGTCCGAACTGATGCGGCTGAAATACGGCATTGCCGTGGCGGGAGCCCACGGGAAGACGACGACCACGTCGATGATCGCCTCCATCCTCATGAGCGGGAACCTGGATCCCACGGTGGTCATCGGCGGAAGGCTGGACATCTGGGGCGGGTCCAATGCCAAGCTGGGACAGGGTGAATTTCTGGTGGCCGAATCGGACGAAAGCGACGGCTCCTTCATGGTCCTGTCCCCCACCATTGGTGTAGTGACCAACATCGACCATGAACACCTGGACCATTACGGGGATATGGATGCGCTCCGACAGGCGTTCATCGAGTTTATCAACAAAATTCCCTTTTACGGCCTGGCGGTTCTGTGTCTCGACAACGAGGAGATCCAAGGCATCATCCCTTACCTGAAAAAGAGATATTTGACTTATGGGATGAGCTCTCAAGCGGATCTGAGAGCGAAGGATGTCGGTAGAAGCGCCCTTCAAACCACTTTCGAAGCGGTTTATGAAAACCGCTCCCTGGGGGAGGTTGTCGTGGGGATGCCCGGAACGCACAATGTCCTCAACGCCCTTGCCGCGATCGGCGTGGGACTCGAGCTGGATATCCGCATGGAGGACATCAAAAGGGGTCTTAAAGATCTCGGGGGACTTGGGAGACGCTTTCAGATCAAGGGGGAAAAGAGCGGAGTCCTCGTGCTGGACGACTACGGCCACCACCCCACGGAGATCTCCGCCACTCTGGGAACAGCCAGGGAATGTTGGCCCGAAAGGCGCCTCGTGGTCGTCTTTCAGCCTCATCGATACACGCGGACGCACGTGCTTTACGACCGTTTCGTGCTCTGCTTCAACCATGCCGACATGCTGGTTGTAGCCCCCATCTATTCAGCCGGCGAGCCTTTTATGGAAGGGGTGGACGCCGCCTGGTTGTGCCGGGGCATCAAGGAGCACGGGCACAAGGAGGTCATTCTGGGGCGGGACCAGGCGGAGATTCTGGAGGCCCTGATAGACCTCGTCCGGCCGGGGGATGTAGTGATGACGCTCGGGGCAGGGGACATTCATCATGTGGGGGACCGCCTGCTGGAGAGGTTGTAACGTTTGAGGCGCAAGGCATAAGGCGAAGCATTGCTGGAGTATTGACAATCCGGGATGGATGAAAGGCAGCGAAGACATTTGGAGGAGATCGCAGGTAAAGGCATTGCATATGATTGCCTCATGACCCGATACACCACCTTCCGCATCGGCGGAAAAGCGGAGGTGCTTTGCCCTGTTGAGACAGTGGATCAGCTTCGTGTGGTCATGTCCTTTCTGGATCAGGAAGGCATACCCTGCTTGGTGGTTGGACGAGGCAGCAATCTCCTGGTCAAAGACGGGGGAATTGAAGGGGTTGTGCTCGTGCTCCGGGGGCGTCTCGCAACCATAAAGAAGGATCCCAAAGGGGAGTCGATCTTGAGAGCAGGTGGCGGCCTGAGCCTTACTGAACTGCTCCACTTTTGCCAGGCCCGGGGCTTGGGAGGCTTGGAATTCCTCGCCGGCATTCCAGGAACAGTGGGCGGTGCCGTGGCCATGAATGCCGGTGCCCGAGGGCAGGACATGGGGGACCGGGTCGCAGGAGTTGAGTTGGTGATGCTCCACGGGGATGTGGAGACCATGACCCGGGAAGACTTGCACTTTTCTTACAGGCAATCGTCCATCCCTCGTGGTGCGGTTATCGTCCAAGTGGAACTGGCGCTCGAGAAAGAGGATCCCCGGGCGGTTGCGGCAAAGGTGGCGTCCTGCTTGAAGGAACGACAAGAGACACAGCCCCTCGGCTATCCTAGTGCCGGATCCATCTTCAAAAATCCTCCGAACGGCTATGCCGGAGGACTGATTGAAAAAGCGGGTCTGAAGGGAGAAAGGATCGGGGGGGCCATGATTTCACCCAAACACGCCAACTGGATCGTCAATACGGGCGGAGCCAAAGCGGAAGACGTTTTGGCTCTAATGAACCTGGCCCGTCAGAAGGTGAGAGAACAGACAGGGATTATCCTTGATCCGGAAATCAAGGTCGTAGGCAAGTCGCTATGAGAAAGCGAAAATCCGCACTGAAAAGCCGGGCTGTGAAAAGAAAGAGGCAGGGAGCGCTTCCAAGGGTCTGGCATGCTTTCCGTCTTATTGGAGCCGGTTTTGCGAGGATGTTTTTCGTCATCTTCGGGGGTGTGGTTGTGAGCTTGATGTTTTTGTACGTTTATGGGTATTTGCTCACCTCCCCCTATATTCGCTTGGAAAAAGTGGTTTTTCAGGGTGTGGACGGGCAGCTGAAGGATGAGCTGCTGGAAATGGCCGATCTTGATTTTCAGCTGAGTCTGTTAGCGATTAACCTGGATGAGCTCAAGGAACGCCTCGAAGCCCATCCGTGGATAAGGTCTGTGGACCTGGAAAAAGGCTTTCCCCACACCCTGAGGATTCGCGCAGAAAAAGAAAAACCCTTGGTACTCGTTAATCTGGGAGACCTTTATTACATGAATCGCTGGGGCACGCTATTCAAGGAGGCGGTGGAGTTGGACAGCCTTGACTACCCGGTTGTGACGGGCGTTTCCACGGAAAACCGGGAAAAGGAAAAGCAACTCAAGGTTGCTCTGGGGATCCTGCGAGTCCTTGAAAAAGAGCATACCCCCTGGTGCTTGGACGATCTTTCGGAGATCCACGTGAGAAAGGATGAAAACGTGTCCCTCTATTTCACCTTTCTTCGCGCGGAAATCAGGCTGCGGGGAACGGACTTGGCTTACAAAATGGGCGATCTGAAACGGCTTGTTGAACACCTTAACGGCGAGGGTCGCATTCCTATGGTGAGAAGCATCAATCTGAATTATGGAGATGCTGCGGCAGTTTCCTTTAGAAAAGGATAGAGGGGGATCTAGGTATGGCTGGTGAGATCGTTGTCGGTCTGGATATCGGAACTACTAAGATCTGTGCTGTTGTCGGTGAGGTCCGGCCCGATGCCATCGAGATTATCGGTATAGGCAGTCATCCCTCCGAGGGTCTGCGAAAAGGCGTGGTCATCAATATTGAGAAAACAGTGAACTCCATCAAGGAGGCTGTCGAAGAGGCTGAAACCATGGCCGGTTGCGAAATCAGCTCTGTTTATGCCGGTATTGCCGGCGGCCACGTCAAAGGGTTCAACAGCCATGGTGTGATCGCCCTGAAAGAAAAGGAGGTGACCAAAAAGGACATTGAGCGGGTCATCGAAGCGGCCAGCGCAGTGGCGATCCCCATGGACCGGGAAGTGATCCATGTCTTGACGCAGGAATTCATCGTGGATGAGCAGGACGGCATTATCGATCCCACGGGCATGTCCGGCGTCCGCCTGGAAGCGAAGATCCATATCGTTACCGGGGCCGTCACTTCAGCGCAGAACATCATCAAATGCGCCAACCGTGCGGGTCTGGATGTTTGCGACATTGTTCTCCAGTCTCTGGCCTCGAGCGAGGCGGTTCTCACCGAAGAAGAGCGCAACCTGGGCGTGGCCCTGTTGGATTTTGGAGGAGGGACAACCGACCTGGCCGTGTTCGCTCGAGGGACCATCAAGCACAGCTCTGTGCTCGCCTTAGGTGGAGACAACGTCACCTACGACATTTCCATCGGTCTGAGGACGCCTATGGTCGAGGCGGAGAAGATCAAGATCAAGTATGGATGTGCTCTTTCTTCCATGATCGGAAAGGACGAGACCATCGAGGTGCCCGGGGTCGGCGGCAGAAAGTCCAGAACCCTGTCGAGGCAAATACTGGGCGAGATCATTGAACCTAGAATGGAGGAGATTTTTAACCTGATCCACAATGAACTGGTCCGTTCAGGATACGACGACATGATCAACTCAGGGGTGGTCGTAACAGGGGGCTCCGCCGAACTCATGGGTATTCCTGAGATGGCCGAGCAGATATTCAATGCCCCTTCGCGGACCGGGTTTCCTCAGTGGGTCAGCGGCTTGGTGGAAGTGGTGAACAAGCCCATGTACGCAACGGCTGTGGGCCTTGTTCTTTACGGTGCGAAAAGAATTAAGGAGGGGAAAAAATTTAGAATCAGGGATACGAACATTTTTGGACGGGTCATGGAAAGAATGAAGAAATGGTTCAAAGAAGTGATTTAAGAGATTTTCGTAAGTAAAAACAGAGGAGGGATAAGCATGAAATTTAAATTTGCGGAAGACAAGGAAAAGGAAAAGGAAAAGTATTTCGCCAAGATCAGAGTTCTTGGTGTTGGCGGGGCAGGAGGCAATGCGATCAACAACATGATCGCCGCCAACCTGAAAGGGGTCGAATTCATCGCGGCCAACACGGACAGTCAAGACTTGGAAAGGTCCTCCTGCTTAAACAAGATCCAGCTCGGTGTGTCCATCACGAAAGGCCTTGGGGCAGGCTCCGACGAGGAGATCGGCCGTCAGGCCGCTGAGGAGAGTATCAACGAAGTGAAGGACGCGGTGCTCGGCTCCGACATGATCTTCATCACCGCAGGCATGGGTGGCGGAACAGGAACAGGAGGCTGCCCCGTTGTTGCCCGGGAGTGTCGGGAAAGCGGCGCGCTTACTGTGGGGGTGGTGACCAAGCCTTTTAGGTTCGAGGGCGAGAAGAGAATGACAAGGGCACTGGAGGGTATTGAAAAGCTGAAAAAAGAGGTGGATACCCTGATCATTATCCCCAATGAGCGTCTTAAGTGTATAGGAAACAAGAACAGCACCTTCAAAGAACTCATTGTCCGTGCCGATGAAGTGCTCATCCATGCGGTCAAAGGGATTTCCGACCTGATCATGAGCAACGGATTCATCAACCTGGATTTTGCAGACGTCAAGAAAGTCATGTCCCAGATGGGCACCGCCATCATGGGGACAGGCCGGGCGAGCGGGGAGGAGAGGGCCTCGGAGGCCGCCAAACAGGCCATCAACAGCCCGCTCCTGGAGGACATCTCCATCAGCGGTGCCAGGGGCCTTTTGCTGAACATCACCGGCCCCTCCGACATGACCATGGAAGAGATCGACACCGCATCCAATTACGTGAAAGAAGAAGTGGATCCTGATGCGGACATCTTCTGGGGTGTGGTCTTCGACGACAACATGGGGGACGAGGTTCAGATCACCGTCATCGCCACAGGGATTGACAAGGAAAACTACAGGAAGGTGGTCAGGCTGAGGGATGTGACCCCTGAAGAGGCGGGGGACGGCTGGACCGTCCGGGACATGAATGGTGAAAGCCTGGACGTCCCCACATTCCAGCGGATGTCCGACCCTTCGTATAACACGCTGCACAGAGAAGAGACGGAGAATCCGAGTATGAGCAAGAAGAGCTTTTTCAGGCGGGGTTTGTTCAAAGAAAGCCTTGACTATCCCGCGTTCCTCAGGGCAAAAGCAGATTGAGATTGAGAAGGTGCCGAAGGCGTGTCGGATAAACTTATCTCCCTTTACCGGGCAAGGCTTGCCAAGGAGAAAGGGGCTATACAAAAGGATTGGGGAGGACGCCTGTCCGTGGCCCTCGTCTATCCCAATGTGTATCGCATCGGCATGTCCAACTTGGGTTTCCAGGTTCTGTATCACCTTCTGAATCGAAGAGATGACGTTGTTGCAGAGCGCGTTTTTCTTCCGGAAAATAAGCAGATATCCCTCTCTGTTAAAGCGGCAAAGGGGCTCCTCTCCATGGAGTCCCTTTCCCCGCTTCAAAGGTTTGATCTCATCGCCTTTTCTCTTTCCTTTGAAAACGACTACCCCCACATATTGACCATCCTTCAACTGGGCCGGATTCCTCACCTCTCAGAAATGAGGGATAGTGCCCATCCCTTGGTCATGGCGGGGGGAATCACCACGTTTCTGAACCCCGAACCGCTGACCCCCTTTTTTGATTTCTTTCTCTTGGGGGAGGCAGAGGAGGTCCTGAACCCGTTCTTGGATTTTTTTGCTGATTGCAAGGGGAGGCATCGCCGGCGGGGAGAGGTTCTCAGGGCCTTTGCACAGAGTATGTCATGCCTTTATGTCCCTTCCCTCTATAACGTAGAATACCACAAAGACGGCACCATCAAGACCAGAGAGCCCAAAGGTGAAAACATTCCTGAAACCATTGCGGCGCCGTGTCATTTGCCGCAGACCGGCCCTGTCACCACATCCCAATTATTGGCTCCGGATACGGAATTTGCAGACCGGGTCCTCATCGAGCTTGGCAGGGGTTGCGGTCGATCATGCCGCTTTTGTGCTGCCGGGTACGTGTACCGGCCTCCAAGGCTTCATGGTGAAGAAGCGTTGGGCCGTTGTATCCAAAAGACCCTCGAAGAGGTGGACAGGTTGGGGCTTCTGAGCGCATGCGTCTCAGACACGCCGGGGATAGAAAACCTCACCGCCATGATTGTAGAGAAAGGCGCCACTTTTTCGGTATCCTCTTTGAGGGCGGATTCACTGACCCGTCCCTTCCTGGAGAACTTAAGGCGGGCGGGCCAGAAGAGCATCGCCATTGCTCCCGAAGCAGGCTCTGAACGGTTGAGACGGGTTGTTAATAAACACTTGAGCCGGGATCAAATCATTGACGCAGTTCGGCTAATAGCGAGTTCAGGGGATTTTAGTCTCAGGCTCTACTTCTTGATCGGCCTCCCCACAGAGACCGGGGACGACATATGGGAAATTCTCGAACTCCTCAAAGCCGTCAAACACCACCTGGTCAAGGGGTCTCAAACCCGAGGCAAGATCGGGCAGATCAAGCTGAGCGTTAATTGCTTCGTACCTAAACCCTTTACCCCTTTTCAGTGGTTTCCCATGGAAGAGGTATCGAGCCTGAAGGAGAAACAAAAATGGCTGCGAAAGGCGCTGGGTCGCGAAGGGGGAATCAAGGTCAATTTTGACGTTCCTAAGTGGGCCTATGTGCAGACGCTGCTGTCCGTAGGGGACAGAAGGGTGGGGCATCTGCTCAAGTTGTCCCATGAACGTCATGGAGATTGGAGGCAGGCCTTTCGATTCAGTGATGTGAATCCCGACTTCTTCGTCCGTAGACCGAAAGGGCTGGATGAAATCCTGCCTTGGGACTTCATTGATCATGGGCTGTCCAAAGCGCATCTCATAAGGGAGCACCAAATGGCTCTCAAGGGGGAGGAGTCTGACATCTGCCGGGTGGGTGAATGTCGTCGCTGTGGGGCGTGTAAAACCGAAGGAAATGACAGCGGGTCGGCGACGCCCTTCAGTTGAGAATAGGGTCTTTTCCCCTCAAGAATACAGGATTTAGGGTATTGGATTTTTT
>JARRRH010000034.1:0-18744 GCA_037380925.1 Deltaproteobacteria bacterium
CTTCGAATGGAGAATGCGCAGTATCGCGAGCTGGTTGCCACGAATGAGCGCATGCAAAAGCTCCTCAAGTTCAAGAAGACCATAAACTGGCCGGTATTAGCCTCTCAAGTGATCGGTCGGGACCCCTCTGGATGGTTTGAGTCGGTCATTATCGACAAGGGGTCAAACTCGGGCCTGAAGGTCAACATGCCCGTTGTCGATGCCAAGGGCGTGGTAGGCCGCCTGGTTTCTGTCTCCCCGAACTATGCGAAGGTGTTGCTTATTATCGATCAGAACAGTGCTGTGGATTCCCTGGTTCAGCGCTCGCGGGAAAAGGGAATCGTGAAGGGATTATCTCCTGAGCTGTGCAAGCTCGATTATGTGCTTAAGACCGGCGATATCGTTCCGGGAGATCTCGTGGTCACATCCGGCATGGGGCGTGTGTTTCCAAAGGGGCTCCCTGTGGGAAAAGTGCTGGAAGTGTCCAATATCCCATGGAAACTGTTCAAGGATATCCATATCCGTCCCACGGTCGACTTTGCTAAATTGGAAGAAGTGCTCGTTATACTCAAGGAGGACCCCCTATTAAGTCGGAGCAAAGAAACCGAGTAGTGTCCTACATTCTGCCCTGGTTGCTCTCCTTATTGTATGTGCTGGTCAAGGGGAACTGGATGAATTTCATCATGCCCGGGTCTCTGGATGTGGACCTTGTTATCGTGGCCATGGCGTACATCCTCATACGGCATGGTACGACAGGGGCCGCCATTTTTGTCTTTGTGCAAGGTCTTGTGGTCGACCTTTTTTCGGCCGGCGTTCTGGGCCTTTTCACATTTCTGTATTTGGTCGCCTTCCTCACGGTCCTTTTTGGATCCCGTTTCTTTGACATCTTCTCTCGCAAGGGACAGGTCATCTTGATAGCCGCCGCCGTTTTTTTGAAGCACGTTCTTTTTGTGGCCTTTTTACAAGTCTTTCCAATGGTGATCGCCATTTCTTCTCCGTCCTTTTTGTACTTCGCCCTATCAGCGATCGCCACAGGGCTGGTTACACCGTTGTTCTTTTATTTTTTTCGCCTCGCTGCAGGAACATCCGGGGGAGGATTTCAGGAGGGCTCCCGAAGGCCCCTTTGGATGAGCATTGAAACCTAGCATGGGTGCAATAGAGGTGCGATGCCCCGTGGAAGGGCACCGGGAGATATACATACAAAGGGAGAGGTTCTTTGCGAAGTTCAGGATTTGACCCTGTCTCTGTAGAGATTTTCAGCAAGCGTTTGAGGTGGGTCATTTTTATCCTCATAGGGGCCTTTGTTGCCTTGGTCATGCGGCTCTGGTTGCTTCAGATCGCTGCCGGCCCGACTTATAGAACCCAGTCTGAAAGCAATCGAATTCACCTCCAGGACATTGCCCCGTTCAGAGGGATGATATTTGACCGACACGGACAACTGCTTGTGGACAACCGGCCCTCCTTTGATATGCTCATTATCCCTGAAGACATCCAGAACCGGAAGCAACTTGTGAAAAGCCTTGAGGGGCTGATCGGTCTGCAGCCGGGTTATGTCGAAGACAGGCTTAATGGAAATGGTAGACAACACCCCTTTAAGCCGGTCTTGATCAAAAAGAACTTGAGCCGTGAGGAGTTAGCCATTATTGAGACTAACCTCTACAATCTTGCAGGAGTCCTGATTCAGGTGAAACCCCAGAGGCATTACATTCTCAAAGAATTCGCCTCTCATCTGATCGGTTACCTTGGGGAGATCAGCGAGGTCCAGTTGAACAGCGGTCGCTATACCGACAACAAGCCCGGGGATCTCATCGGAAAGTACGGTGTGGAGAAAACATGGGACAAGGAGTTGAACGGAATGAGAGGCGGGGAACAAGTCGAGGTGGATGCAGCGGGGCGGAAAATAAAGGTCATATCTAGAAAGCCGCCCCTGCCGGGCCAAAACATTGTTCTCACCATCGACAAGGACCTTCAGCTTCTGGCTGAAAAAGGGCTCGAGGGGAAGAAAGGCGCTGTTGTGGTCATGAACCCCATGAACGGCGAGATCCTTGCCATGGCCAGCAGCCCCGTGTTTAATCCCAATGTGTTCATCGGAGGGATCGATCGATCAGAGTGGGTGAAAATGGTGTCCAGCAAAGACTGCCCCCTCCAGAACAGGGCCATATCTGGGCTCTATCCACCAGGCTCTGTCTTCAAGATTGTGGTCGCTCTGGCCGGACTGGAAGAGGGTATTCTGGATCCCGAGGAAGAGGTGACCTGTAACGGCCGTTACACCCTGGGAAACCATACGTATCGCTGCTGGAAAAGATATGGGCATGGAAAAGTGAGTCTCCATCGCGGATTGGTGGAATCCTGTGACGTCTATTTCTATAAGCTGGGGACACGCCTAGGGGTTGATACGATTGCCCGCTACGCAAAAAAGTGCGGCCTGGGCAGATTGTCCGGATTTGGGTTGGGCTCAGAGAAGGAAGGGCTTATACCAACCAGCGAATGGAAGCTCAAAAGATGGGGCGTTGCTTGGCAAGGTGGAGAGACCGTGTCTATGGCTATCGGGCAAAGTTTCCTTTTGGTCACCCCTCTACAAATGGCCAGGCTCATTTCGGCTATTTTTAATGGGGGAGTCCTTTATGAACCGAAAGTGGTTCGCCTCGTGGGAGAAAACGGGAACCACACCTATGAGTTTGTCCCCAAGCCCGTGGACCGCTTGGATGTGAAGGAGGAGAACCTGGAACTTATACGAAAGGCGCTTACGGGGGTTATCAATGAACCCCACGGTACGGGTTCGAGGGCCAGGGTCAAGGGCCTCACTGTGGCGGGAAAAACAGGAACCGCCCAGGTGGTCGGGCTGGAGAAGGAAAAAGTGTTCGAAAACGGCGAAGAACTGCCCCCTGAGTTCCTGGACCATGCCTGGTTCGTGGCTGTTGCACCTGCGGAAAACCCGGCGTTGGCCATTGCCATCTTGATCGAGCATGGTGGACATGGAGGGAGCGCGGCCGCTCCGATTGCCAAGAAACTGATTCAAGCCTATCTTGGCAAAGGATCGGAGCGAGTGATTGAAGGCCAGAAGCTGAAAATATCACCGTAGGGGTTGAGCATGTTTGATCGTAGGCTGGTTCAGAATTTTGACTGGATCCTTCTTCTTCTGCTGGTCCTTATCGGCACCATCAGTGTTCTCAACCTGTACAGTGCGACCTTTCCGATCAGGGATCAGGGCGGGTCCCAGATTTTCATGAAGCAGATTTACTGGTTTATTGTGGGATTTGCCGTTTTATTAATGATGACCACCTTTGACTATCATGTGCTGGAAAGATTCGCTTATCCCGCCTATTTTTTCTCGGTGGCGTTGCTCGTGCTCCTCTTTCTCGTGGGCGAAGCCCGATCGGGTTCGCAAAGATGGCTGAGTGTCGGGAGCCTTTCTTTTCAACCCTCAGAGATTGTGAAAATTGTCTTGGTCATCACCCTGGCCCGCTTTTTTAATGAGCATGGCCAGGTGAACGAATTCAGGCTGAGAGATTTGTGGCAGCCATTTTTGCTCATGGCCCTACCTTGTTTTCTCATCGTCAAGGAGCCGGACCTCGGGACTGCCTTGACCATCGCGCTGGTCTGCTTCTCCATAATTCTCTTTTCGAAGGTCAAATGGCGATCTCTGCTGATTCTGGTTTTCAGTGCCCTTTCAGCGGCACCCTTCATTTGGACAAACATGAAGGAGTATCAGCAGAAACGCATCTTGACGTTCCTCAGTCCGGACATGGATCCTCTGGGAGCGGGCTATCACATCAACCAGTCCAAAATAGCCATCGGCTCCGGAATGTTCTGGGGAAAAGGCTTTCTGAAAGGGACTCAGACGAGACTGCACTTCTTACCGGAGCAGCACACGGACTTCGCCTTTTCCGTACTGGCGGAGGAGTGGGGTTTTGCCGGCTCGGTGCTTCTTCTCGTTCTCTACCTTTTTTTGATGCTTTGGGGCATCAACATTGCCAAAACCTCTAAGGACAAGTTTGGGGCCTATATCGCTTTGGGGATCGTGGCCATCATTTTCTGGCAACTGGTCATCAATGTCAGCATGGCCACAGGACTTCTCCCTGTGGTCGGCATTCCTTTGGTTATGTTTAGCTACGGCGGTTCATCGGTTGTTTCAACCATGGCCGGTATGGGGCTGTTGATGAACATCAGCATGCGCCGATTTATGTTCCAGTAAGCTAAAGCGCCCTCTCATCAGCGAGCTGTCTTCCCAGCCCAAGATCTCAAGATTTATGCGCCGAAGGCGCATTTGACTGTCTGCGGCCGGTTAATGTCAATTTTTCGGCTCAGCCGGGTTAGGCGTTCCCCGAAAGGCGATATCATGACGCGGCCTATGGCCAAGGGTGCGCAAATGAGCGCCCCTTCTCCTGGCTTCAGTGCCCCTTTTGTTTTTGTTTTTTGTTGCATTGGTCACTGGGTTGTGATAAGCAGATGTTTTTAAAAATCACGGGATTGGCCATGAAAAAAGGAGACGAGATCAACGCATTCCTGGGTAAGAATACGGATTTTGAAGGGAAACTCTCCTTCAAAGGGGCCGTGCGAATAGACGGATATTTCCATGGGGAGATCCACTCGGAGGGGACGCTCATTGTGGGGCAGAGCGCCGCAGTCGAGTCAGATGTGTATGTATCCCGTATTATTGTGAATGGAGAGGTCCGCGGCAATATCCTGGCAACAGAGCGAATCGAAATACATGCCCCGGGAAAGGTTTTCGGCAATATTCAGTCCCCCACGGTGGTCATCGACGAAGGAGTGAGCTTTGAGGGGCACTGCCGCATGCACCAGAGGGATGAAGCCGAGGACCGGAAGCTGGCTGCACTGAAGGAAAACTGGGCCAAAAATATGGAGGGTTCAGCAGAAAAGCTTTGACAAAGGGGCCGGAGGTTTTATAAAAGCCATACGCTTAAAGGGAAGGGGTATAAAGGAAGGGGGCCCCATGCTCAGTATCGATTATACGCTGATCATTCAGATCGCGAACTTTCTCTTCCTCCTTTTCATCCTGAACATTCTCCTTTACAAGCCGATCCGCCAGATACTGCGTCAAAGAAAAGAGGAGATCGACTCTTTTGTAGGGATGATTGGGGAGTTTGTACATAAGTCTGACCAATCCAAGAAGACGCTTGAAGAGAATAAGGTCGAGGCCAAGAAAGAGGGACTGAAAGAGAAAGAAGCGCTTAAGAGCGAGGGCTCAGACCAGGAAAGGAACATGCTAAGCGGGGCCACCTCTGAAGCGTCGGGAAAGGTGGATCAAGCTCGGGAGGAAATAGCCGCTTCCTTAGTCAGTGCCCGTCAAACCCTGGAGAAGGAAGTGGCTCTTTTCTCCAGAGAGTTGGCCCAGAAGATCCTGGGAAGGAGCGTTTGATGTTTAAATTCAACGGAAGCCACCGAAAGCTTTGGCTTTTATTTTTTCTTGTGGCGGCCTTGTCCTTGCTTTTTTGCAGTGTCGCCCTGTGTGCAGGAGAGCAGGTCGGCGGGCATGGGACCGCAGACCGCAGCGCAGACCTCAAAGACCTGCTCTACCGTTTCATAAATTTCGCGCTTTTGGTGATCATCCTCTTTTGGGCGCTCAAAAAGGTGGGGATCAAGGAATTTTTTGCCACCCGGACCGCGGAGATCAGACAGAGGCTCGATGACTTGAAAAGAGAAAAAGAAGCGGCGGAAGAGAAGCATCGGGAACTCGAAAGAGAGCTCAGAGAGTTCGGTGCGGAGAGGGAAGAGATTATCGAACAGTTCAAGAAGGAGGGCCTGCTTGAAAAAGAGAAGATCCTTACCGAGGCAAAACAGAGAGTTAATCAGATCATTAGGCAGGCAGAATGGACCATCAAGCAAGAGACGCAAGAAGCGAGCCATCGGCTGAAGGCCGAGATGATCAGCATTGCTGCTGACAAGGCCCAAGAGATCATTTCCAAAGAGATCACGGATCATGATCAGGAACACTTGGTTGATGAATTCCTAGAAAGGGTGGGCAAGGTACATTGATCGGTTCAAGGGTGTCCAAAAGGTATGCAAAGGCCTTGCTAAGCATCGGACAGGAGGACGGTCGTCTTCAGCAATATGGGCAGGAACTTTCTGATTTTGCCGAGTTTTGCCGCCATCATCCCGAATTGCTCAAGGCCGTCTCAAGCCGCATCTTTCCTCAGGAAAACCGAAAAAGAATCCTCAACGGTATCCTCGAAAAGAGCCACTATTCTGAAATCATGGTGCGCTTCCTCAACCTGCTTCTGGACAAGGACAGAATCGGGGCTGTCGAAGCGATCACCCTTTACTACGAACGGCTTACCGATGAGGCATCCAATATCGCCCGCGCGGAAGTGATCACGCCGCGACCTCTGAAAGAGGAGGCCCGAAAAAGGCTAGAGGTGGTTCTCGCTGAACTGATGTCGAAAAAGGTCAAGATGGAGATCAGAGAGGACGAGAGCCTCATTGGGGGGATCATCGTCAAAGTGGGTGATTTGGTTTTAGACGGGAGTATCCGAGCCCAATTGGCAGGGCTCAAAGAATCACTGAAAAGGGGTGAATACAGCTAATGGAAATCAGAGCAGAAGAGATCAGTCAGGTCATCCGGGGCCAGATTAAGGACTACGAAAGAAAGGTGGAAATGAGTGAGACCGGGACCGTCCTTTCAGTGGGGGATGGTGTTGCTCGTGTCTACGGCGTGGAAAACGCCATGGCCATGGAGATGCTGGAATTCCCGGGCGGCATTTTTGGCCTGTGCCTTAATTTGGAAGAAGACAACGTAGGTGTTGCCATCATGGGGGACGACACCAAGATCAAGGAAGGGGACGTGGTCAAGAGAACCGGCCGCATCGCTGAAATACCGGTGGGAGAGGCGGTACTGGGCCGGGTCATCGATGCGGTAGGTAACCCCTTGGATGGCAAAGGACCCATTGATGCCGAAGAGACGAGACGAATCGAGGTCGTGGCTCCCGGTGTGGTGGCTCGTCAGCCCGTGAAAGAACCGATGTACACGGGGATCAAAGCGATCGATGCCATGACACCCATCGGGAGAGGTCAGCGCGAGCTGATCATAGGGGACCGGCAGGTCGGGAAGACGGCGGTATGCGTTGACGCCATTATCAATCAGAAGGATACCGATGTGTTCTGTATCTATGTGGCTGTGGGTCAAAAGAATTCCACGGTGGCGCAAGTGGTCGACGTCCTACGGCGCCATGGAGCCATGGAAAAGACGACTGTGGTTTCCGCCTGTGCCAGTGATCCTGCAACCCAGCAGTACATCGCCCCCTATGCGGGGTGTTCGATCGGCGAGTATTATCGCGATAAGGGTCAACACGCCCTGATCATCTATGACGATTTGTCCAAACAAGCGGCCGCCTACCGCCAGGTCTCCCTGCTCCTCAGGCGACCTCCGGGGCGCGAGGCCTTCCCGGGCGACATCTTCTACAACCACTCGAGGCTGCTGGAACGGGCCGCCAAGTTGAACGACGAGCTGGGAGGTGGTTCCCTTACAGCCCTTCCCATCATTGAGACGCAGGCTGGCGACGTGTCGGCTTATATTCCCACGAACGTCATTTCCATTACGGACGGTCAGGTCTATTTGGAGCCGGGCCTGTTCTTCTCCGGTGTCCGGCCGGCCATCAATGTGGGTCTGTCCGTGTCTCGAGTCGGTGGTTCAGCCCAAACAAAGGCCATGAGAAAAGTGGCTGGGAGCTTGCGCCTCGACATGGCCCAGTACCGTGAACTGGAAGCCTTTGCCCAGTTCGGGAGCGACCTGGACAAGACGACTCAACGCCAGTTGGAAAGGGGTCGCAGGCTGGTCGAAGTCCTGAAGCAGCCCCAGTACCAGCCGATGGCCGCTGAGAGGCAGGTGATGATCCTCTTTGCGGGCGCTTACGGGTACCTCGACCAGTGGCCTGTAGATGCGGTCAGTGATTACGAGAAACAGATGCTGGAGTACATGGGAAGCAAACACCCGGAGCTCTTCAGCGAGATCAAAGAAAAGCGGGACATTGATGATGCGTTGGAAGAGAAACTGAAAAGCGCTTTGGACGAGTTCAAGACCGTTTTTCAACCCGCCACCGTCCCGTGACCGAATGAAGGGCAAGGAAGCAGATGGCAACTCTAAGGGATATTAAACGTAAAATAGGCGCGGTGAAGAAAACCAAGCAGATTACTCGGGCGATGAACATGGTGGCCGCGGCAAAGCTGCGGGGTGCCCAGAGCAGGATGGAGAACTTCGAGCCCTATGCGGAGAAGTTCGCACAAGTCCTGGAGAATTTGACGAGCCGGATGGACCCTGAGGTCCATCCTCTGCTCATGAAGAAGGACGTTGTCTCCAGAGTGGAGTTGCTCCATTTCACAGCGGACCGGGGATTGTGCGGGAGTTTTAATGTGAACTCCATCGCCGTGGCTGAGAAATGGGTAGTCAGCCAACAGAAGAAAGGCGTTGACTGCAGCCTGACCTTGGTTGGAAAAAAGGGCAGGGATTTTTTCAGGAAGCGCAACTATGCGATCAACGTGGCCCACACGAATATTTACGAAACCATTGACATCGGCTTCGTCAATCAGATGGCCAACGGTTTTATTGCCCGCTTCTTGAACGATGAAGTGGATGAAGTGCACATGATTTATTCCCGCTTCCTGAGCATGGCGAAGCAGGAGCCCATCCCGGTCAAGCTCATTCCTATCGAGCCTCCAAGAGGAGAGGAGAAAACGGAGGGAATGGCGGATTACCTATGTGAGCCAAGTGCCGAGGACCTTCTCATCGAATTGCTTCCCAAGCATATCAGCGTTCAGGTCTACAACGCTTTTTTGCAGCAGGAGACCAGCGAACACGCGGCCCGCATGGCTGCTATGGACAATGCCACNCTCGAAAATCTGACCTTGGTTTATAACAAGGCCAGACAAGCGGCCATTACCGCAGAGCTGATGGATATTGTGGGCGGCGCCGAGGCGCTCCGATAAGGGTTTATGAGAACACAAAAGGAACAAATTTGAATAACTACAGGAGGTTTTAATCCAGATATGAATGAGGGGAAGCTAATCCAAGTCATGGGTCCCGTTGTTGATGTGGAATTTCCGGAGGGGGAGCTGCCGGCCATTTTTACGGCGCTTCATATCACCAACCCCACGATTGATGATACCGAGGGCAACCTTGTTGTGGAGGTTGCTCAGCATTTGGGTGACAATGTGGTTCGGACAATTGCCATGGATACCACGGATGGGCTTGTTCGAGGCATGAAGGTGAAGAACACGTGAAATCCGATTATGATGCCTGCCTGCGACCCGACGCTCGGCCGGGTTCTCAACGTGGTAGGACGACCGGTTGACGGATTGGGTCCGGTGGAGGCTACGGAGTTTTTACCCATCCATCGTCATGCCCCCGAATTCGTGGAACAGGACACCACGGTTAAGGTCCTTGAGACCGGTGTGAAGGTCATAGATCTCCTTGTGCCGTTCCCTCGGGGCGGCAAAATGGGTATGTTCGGCGGGGCCGGGGTGGGAAAAACCGTGGTCATGATGGAAATGATCCACAACATCGCCATGGAGCATGGGGGCATCAGCGTCTTTGCGGGGGTTGGAGAATGGACCCGTGAAGGCAATGACCTGTATTTGGAGATGAAAGAATCGGGCGTAATCAACAAGGCGGCATTGATTTACGGGCAGATGACCGAGCCGCCGGGGGCTCGTGCAAGGGTGGCCCTGTCGGCTCTCACCGCAGCAGAGTATTATCGAGATGAAAGGGGCCAAGACGTGCTTCTTTTCATCGACAATATATTCCGTTTCACCCAGGCGGGTTCTGAGGTCTCGGCGCTGTTGGGGCGCATTCCCTCAGCGGTGGGGTATCAGCCCACCTTGGGTACGGACCTAGGAGAACTCCAGGAGAGAATTACTTCTACGACAAAGGGTTCTATTACTTCAGTACAATGTGTTTACGTCCCTGCCGACGACCTGACCGACCCCGCACCGGCGACGACCTTTGCCCACTTGGACGGCACCGTGGTGCTTGCAAGGCCCATCGCCGAGTTGGGGATCTATCCGGCGGTCGATCCTCTTGACTCGACTTCCAGGATCCTCGATCCTAATGTGGTGGGAGAGGAGCATTACTACGTGGCCAGGCAGACCCAACAGATACTTCAAAAGTATAAGGATCTCCAAGATATCATCGCTATCCTGGGCATGGATGAGCTCTCCGACGAGGATAAACTAACCGTGGCGAGAGCGAGAAGAATCCAGAGATTCCTGTCCCAGCCTTTCCATGTGGCCGAGACATTCACCGGGACCAAGGGTGTGTACGTGGCCGTGGCGGAAACCATCAAGGGCTTCAAAGAAATCATTGAAGGAAAGCACGATGAACTGCCCGAAGCGGCTTTCTATATGGTGGGCAATATCGATGATGCGATCGCCAAGGCCGACAGAATGGCGTCGGCTTAAGGTGAGGTGGTAACCCAATGGAAAAGCTGCAACTTGAAGTGGTGACGCCTGCTAAGGTGGTGATCAAGGCAGAGGTCGATATGGTGGTTGCACCGGGAGTCGAAGGCGAGTTCGGTGTGTTGCCCGGCCATGTTCTTTTCCTTTCCGGTATTGTTCCCGGAGAGCTTCGGTATACGGTGGGAACCCAAAGACAGTTTCTCGCTTTGTCCGAGGGTTTCGCCGAGATATCCAATAATCGGGTCTCTATCCTGGTAGACGCTGCGGAGATTGCTTCTGATATTGACGTGGAAAGGGCGGCGAGGGCCGCTGAGAGGGCAAAGCAAAGGATGGCAAAAGATCGGGCCGGTGAGGATATCGATTTCAAGCGGGCCGAGGCCGCTCTCCAAAGAGCCTTGGTTCGGCTCAAGGTAGCAAAGAAGGCGCAATAGGCTTTATCTACCTTCGCCGGAATTCCGCTCAGATGCTCCGCAGTCTGCTGCAGGGAGCTTTATTAACTACCTGTATTTTCATATAAAAGAGGCAAGCCCGCGGCTTGTCTTTTTTATTGACCTTTAACGCCTCAGAGGATAGACTACAACGAGTTTGATGTCTGTAGGCTTCCGGATTAAGGGCGGTTTGGGCCCCAAAAGGCCCGGTAAAGGAGCATCATGCAGAAGTCTGAAGAAACGGACCAGTTTCAGGTCCTTGAGGAGAAGGTGGATTTTCTCATAAAATCCGTGGGTTCCTTCAAAAAAGAAAAGGACTCTTTGCTTGAGAAAATACAGATTCAGGAAGAGAGGATCGCTGATCTGACGGCCGAGCTGGAAAATTTGAAGGCCAGCCGTGACAAGGCAAAACAAAGGATATTCTCCCTGCTAGAGAAAATCGAGCAGGCGGAGCTTTGAGAAACCCTTTTCATGCTTTTTCAAGCCTATGCGTATTTTCTAGACCAATCAGAGGGGTCAGAGATTCCATGGAACCGGTTAGGGTCAGGATCCGCAATCACGACTACTTCATTAGGAGTGATGAAAACGGGGATCAGGTCCTCAAGATCGCTGAGTATGTGAACCATAAACTGAGGGAGATCGAACAGGATACAGAAGGCCTTTCGGAAAAGAAAACGGCCATCTTGGCGGCACTGAACATTGCCAGCGACTATTTCCAGGTTGTAAAAGAGCGTGACGAATTGCTGGCAAAAATCCGAGAAAGAACGCAGGCCCTGATTCTCAATATTGATTCGGCCATGCGTTAGTAAGAGCAGGGCATTCACCGAAAAGAAGGCGGTGTGTCCCTTGCGAAAATCTGTTAAATAGGCGGAGGAGACGGCTCGGTAAAGAAGGGCGTGTTCGGCAGCACAAAAAGACACGAGAAAGGCAGAAGCGAAAAAGGACTAATAGCCTAAAGATCAATTTAAGACAACATGGCTCTGCGATATTATTTTAAACGCTCTATATTTCGTATGTGAAAAGCAATGGAGAGTAGGACCACAAATCGTGATATCATTTCCCTTAAATTTATTCCCTATGACCTCCACGCTTGATCAGGTTTAGTCCTTCTATCTTTCCCACCCTTGCATGCCCTTTTCATCAGAGCGCCGCATCCGACGGATTATAATCATGCGTGAATGCTGCCCGGCGGCGGCGAGCAACACCAACGTGTTGCATAAGGCTCAAATGTTAGAACAAAGGATCGTTTGCTATGACACTGATTCAGATAATCGCTATTGCTTCAGGGGGAATCATTCTGGGTCTCTTGATTGGTTTCTGGGCTCGAAAAAGAATCGTAGAAAACCAATTCGACTCCATAAGAAACTACTCCAAGAAGATCATCAATGAAGCCCACAAAAAGGCCAAGACCATCAAAAAGGAGGCGGCCCTTAGGGCAAAAGACACCTTCTATCAGATGAAATTGGATTTTGAAAAGGAGACAAAAGAGAAGCGGGAGCAGCTTCAGGCCCAGGAAAGGCGGCTCTTTCATAAAGAAGAAAACCTCGACAAGAAGACCGAGCAAGCCGAACAAAGGGAGAAAAGGCTGGCCAAGAGGGAAAAGGATATCGAGGCGATCGAAGGGGATGTCAAGGAAAAACAGTCGGAGTACGAGCGCCTCATTATAAGCCAGCGACAGGAACTCGAAAGGGTGGCCGGCGTATCCTGTGAGGAGGCCAAAGCCATGCTCATCGGCTCCATGGAAGCTGAAGCCAAGCATGACGCGGCGAAACTCATCCGCAAGATCGAGAACGAGACCAGGGAGATGGCCCACCGAAAGGCCCAAGAGATTCTGGCCCTGGCCGTCAAGAGATATGCCGGGGATTATGTGACGGAAAAAACGGTCTCTGTGGTCACTCTCCCGAACGAGGAGATGAAAGGCCGGATTATTGGAAGAGAAGGCCGCAATATCCGGGCCATCGAGGCGGCAACGGGCATCGATATTATTATCGATGATACCCCCGAGGCGGTGATTTTGTCCGGTTTCAACCCCGTTCGCCGCGAGGTAGCCAAGATTGCCTTGCAGCGATTAATCGACGACGGCCGTATTCATCCTGCCCGGATCGAGGAGATTGTAGACAAAGTAAACCAGGAGATTGAGGCAAGCATCAAAGAAGCTGGCGAACAGGCTACCTTTGATATGGGCGTCCACGGAATAGACCCCGAACTCGTGAAACTCATCGGCCGGCTGAAATACCGTTCGAGCTATGCCCAAAATGTGCTTCAGCATTCCAGGGAAGTGGGTTTTATTTGTGGTGTGATGGCATCCGAGCTGGGCCTCGATGTGAAGCAGGCCAAGCGAGCGGGCTTGCTCCATGACATCGGCAAGGCCGTAGACCATGAGGTAGAAGGGCCTCACGCATTCATCGGGGCGGAGCTGGCCAAGAAGTATGGGGAGTCGGCGGAGGTGGTTCATGCCATTGCCGCCCATCATGAGGAGGTTTCACCTGAATCCTGCTTGGCCGCTCTCGTGCAAGCTGCGGATACCCTGTCGGGGGCACGGCCCGGGGCTCGGCAGGAGATGCTTGAGTCCTATGTAAAGCGACTGGAGGAACTCGAGAAGATTGCCATGTCCTTCGAAGGGGTTACGAAGTCGTATGCCATTCAAGCCGGCCGCGAGATCAGGATCATCGTTGAAGGGAAGATCGTTGATGACGATCAGTCCTTTGTGCTCTGCGGAGATATTGCAAAAAAGATTGAGAAGGAACTGAGTTATCCCGGCCAGATCAAAGTGACTGTCATACGGGAGACAAGAGCCGTGGAATTCGCCAGATAGCCTAGCCGCTGGCTGCTGGCGCAACCGGTTTGATCGAACAGGAAACTCTGGCCTCAGTTCTGATAAAAGCCTGGGCAACGACAAAGTACAAAATCCAAATGTCAAATGAATGTCAAAGCTCAAAATCCAAAACATGTGGCATTGGGGCTTAGGATTTGATTTGGCATTTGAGCTTAGAGCTTTGGCATTCGACCCCTATGCCAACCCCGGCAAGCCCAGTTTGATCAAGCGGCGATTTCGCCATGAAGTTTCATACAAGAAAAGAGGGGGGAGCGTCCGATCATAAAAGCGTTTTCCGATTTCGCCATGGGAGATGAAGCCCGTTGTGGCGACTTTGGGGTTGCCTTACCGAGTCATTCCTGGTAAATTGACAAGGGTCTGGGACTTGCTTATGGAGGGCTGTCTGGACAAGCATCTTTACCGGAAAGTGCTTTTTCGATGGAAAAGATCCTTTACAACGAGAAAGGAAAGCCGGTTGCCTACATTGCCTCGGATTACCGGCGAACCATCTATCTTTGGGATGGCCTCCCCGTCGGCTATCTCTATGAAGAGCAGCACGTATACGGAGCAAATGGCCGGCATCTCGGGTGGTTCCGAGATGATATCCTTTATAATAACCATGGTGAGATGGCAGGGTTCACTGACCTCACCTGTCCCGTCAGCATAGCCAAGGGTCCACCAAAGAAGAAGAAAGCCCCTCCGGAAGAGATCCGGCCGAGATGGAAAGTCCCCAAGTTTCCAAAGTTCGGCTACAAACCGGCCCGGAAAGGCTTGGCGGAGCTCCTAAGAGCGGGCCAAGTCTCGTCAGAAGGGGGCAAGGCCCTTCCCCAGGCCCCCGAGGATTGAGCGGGACGGTGGCCTCGCGCAAGATTATGCCCACCTTTACCCCAGCCAGACTTTCTGCATCAGATCGCCCAAGTGAGGACTCCACATGAACGTCCGACAGCAGAAGACCGTATATCTGGTGGACGGAAGTTCATACATCCATCGCGCCTACCATGCCATAAGAAACCTATCGAATTCGAAGGGTTTCCCTACAAACGCCATCTTTGGGTTTGTCAAGATGCTCTTGAAGCTCATGAGCGAGGAAAAGCCGGCGTACTTGGCCGTCGTCTTTGACACAGAGGGCCCAACCTTCAGGCATGCGCTTTATGAGCTCTACAAAGCGAACCGGCCCCCGATGCCTGAAGATCTGGCCATGCAGATTCCCCATATCAAGGCGATCTTGAAGGGCCTGAGTGTGCCCATCCTGGAAAAGAAAGGTTTCGAGGCGGACGACGTGATCGGCACTCTGTCCCGGAGGGCTGAGAAGGAGAATTTTAATGTGGTCGTCGTCACCGGAGATAAGGACTTCAGGCAGATCATCTCAGCCCGGACATCTCTTAGGGACACAATGAAGGATAAATCCACAGATTATGACAGCCTCGTGGACGTGTACGGACTGAAGCCGGAACAGTTCATAGATGTTATGGGGCTGTCAGGGGATTCGTCAGACAACATACCGGGAGTTCCCGGCGTAGGGGAGAAGACCGCTGCAGATCTTATCAGACAGTTCGGCAGTCTCGAAAGTATTTACGAGAATCTGGATGCCATCAAGAAGAAACGGCTGAGGGAAAACCTGGAGGCCGCCTTCGAAAATGCTGTTCTGAGCAAGAAATTGGTCACCATCGACCGCTTCGTGCCTCTGGACGGCGAGATCGAGGCCCTCAAGATTGGAGAACCGGACAGGCAGAAACTGTCCAAGATTTTTAGAGAAATGGAATTCAGGGATTTGTGGGAACAATTCGCTGAACGGGAGGAAAGGGGCGAGAACGACTACCGGCTTTGCCTTTCCCCCGATGGTCTTCGGTCTGATTTGGCACAGATCCAAAAAGAAGGGCAGGTCTCTGTGGACACGGAAACCACAAGCGAAGATCCTCATCGAGCAGAGCTGGTGGGCATATCTATTTCCTGGGAAGACCACCAAGCCGTTTACCTGCCCCTGGGACACAGCTATCTGGGGGCGCCTCGGCAGTTGGTCCTGCCCCTCGCCCTTGAGATGGTGAAGGAGGTTCTACAAGATGGATCGATCAAGAAAATAGGGCAAAACATCAAATATGATGCTCTTGTGCTGCGGCGATATGGAACAGAACTCAAAGGCATCCATTTCGACACCATGGTGGCTTCCTACGTGCTTAATCCCAGCCTACGTCAGCACAATCTCGATAGCTTGGCGCAACACTTTCTGGGCCACAAGATGATCCCTTTCAGCGAAGTGGTGGGGAAGGGGAAAGGGGCGGGTGATTTTTCAGAAGTGGACGTGGAGACGGCTATGGCCTATTCGTGCGAAGATGCCGACATCACTCTGAGACTGATGGGTGTGATGGAAAAGAAACTCCAGTCGGATATGAATCAGGATCTCTTCCACGAAATGGAAATGAAGCTTATCCCGGTCCTTATGGATATGGAATGGCAGGGCATTAAGATTGATGTGCCTTTCTTCAAAGACATGTCGAAACGTTTTTCAGGACAGCTCCAGGCCATAGAAAAAGAGATCTATACCGAGGCAGGCATGGAGTTCAATATCAACTCACCCCAGCAGCTCAGCTTTGTGCTCTTTGAAAAACTCGGGCTTCCTGTGCAAAAGAGGACCACCAAGACGAAAGCCTATTCCACGGATGTGAAGGTTCTCAACAAACTCGCCAGCTTGCCTTACAAAATTCCGAAACTCCTGCTCAGGTATAGGACCTTATCTAAATTGAAATCCACCTATCTCGACGCCTTGGTTAAGATGGCTGATTCATCCACGGGACGAATTCACACGACCTTCAACCAGACGGTTGCCGCAACCGGGCGGCTCAGCAGCAGCGACCCCAATCTGCAAAACATTCCTGTGAGAGGCGAAGAGGGCCGGGAAATTAGAAAGGGTTTCATCGCCGACCATGGGCATGTCCTCCTTTCAGCCGACTACAGCCAGGTGGAACTCCGAGTGTTTGCCCACTATTCTGGAGACCCGGCTTTTTTGGAGGCCTTCTCGAAAGGGGAAGATATTCACCTCCGAACGGCGTCGGAAATACTTAATCTGTCGGTCCAAGATGTTACGCCGGACATGAGACGTATCGCAAAGGCGATCAACTTCGGAATCATTTACGGTATGGGTCCCCAAAAACTGAGCGAAGAACTGGGCATTGATTTGAAGACGGCCAAGGACTACATCGCCACATACTATGAAAGATATCAAGGCGTGGTTCGGTACCGTGAGCGGACAATCGCCTTCGCCAGGGAGAAGGGCTATGTCACCACGCTCTTCAACCGCAGGAGGTACCTCCCGGACATAAACCATGAGAACCGGGTCTTGCGCGCCGAAGCTGAACGCATGGCCGTGAACACGCCGATCCAGGGAACTGCGGCGGATTTGATCAAGAAGGCCATGATCAACATCCATGCCAGACTGGAATCGGAGAAGCTCAAAACCAAGATGCTCCTCCAGGTACACGACGAACTGGTTTTTGAGGTGCCGGAGGCGGAAACTTCTCGCATTTCATCCCTGGTCAAAGAGGAAATGGAAGGGGTGTACCCCATGGCCGTGCCTCTGAAGGTTGACGTGAACATGGGGAGAAACTGGGATGAGGCCCACTAGGAGGCATAAGGCGCAGGGCGCAAGGCATAGGGCAAGACAATTTTCAAAAGAATCTGGAAAGGAGGCCACTTTTATGACCATCCTTTTTGGGCCTGTACCGTCACGAAGACTAGGCCTATCGCTGGGCGTTGACCTGATACCTCCGAAGACGTGCACCTTTGATTGTTTGTACTGTCAGGTAGGGAGAACAACCCTAAAGACGGCGGAGCCGAAAGCATTTGTGCCCATCCAAGAAGTACTGGATGCGCTCAGGCTGAAACTCGATGAGGTCAGGCCCGACTTTGTGACCTTTTCAGGCTCTGGGGAACCCACCCTCCACTCTCAAATCGATCAGGCCATAGCCTTTCTCAAAGAGAGAGGGGACATGAGAACAGCCGTTTTGACGAACGGCTCTCTTTTCTGGAGGCCGGAGGTGCGGGAGCGGGTTCTTCAAGCGGATGCCGTCATGCCGACCCTCTCCACCGTTTTTGAGAAGACTTTCAGAATCATTCATCGACCCCACCCGGATTTGCACTTGCCAGCCATTTTGGAGGGCTTGAGGCGGTTGCGTTCGGAATACAGAGGTCAACTGTGGGTAGAGGTCGTTTTGCTGGCCGGACTCAACGACACCGAGGAAGAGATTGAAGCCTTGAGCGCGGAGATGGAGGAAATCGCACCGGACAAGATTCAGCTGAACACCGTTGTGCGCCCCCCTTCTGATCCTCGTGCCCTTCCACTTGACAGAAAAAGGATGGAAGATATAAAAAGCTATTTTGGATCCAAGGCGGAAATCATCGCCCACGAAGAGCGCTTCCGGAAGGAGAGGGTGCACGGTCCCTTGTCTGTCGCCGTCCTGGAGATGGCGAGACGAAGGCCGGTGACAACAGCAGACATTGCCAAGGCTTTGAACCGGCCTTTGGAGGACGTGGAAAGCGCGGTCAAAGGCCTGGTGATCAAGGGATATCTGCGTCACCAGGAACACCTGGGTGAGACCTATTATTCGCACAAAGGATGAAGAGACGGCCATGAATGAGTCCATAACGCAAGAAAAGGTCCCATCGTACTATGTCGGGATTGATGCAGGATCTGTCAGCATCAACGGAATCGTTATCGACCAGAACAAACACGTCGCCTACGAGTCTCCATATAGACGGCACTTCGGCAAGGTGGAGGAAGAGGTTCTCAAGCTGATTCAAGAGGTTTACTCAAGATTCGGTGAAAGGAACATTCGGGCAATCGCGTTTACCGGGAACCACGGGCAGAAGATCAGCCGAAGGATGGGAGGATTCTACGAATTTGAGACGATCAGCCAAGTTCTTGGCTCTCTTGCCGTAAAACCGGATGCGCGGACGATCATCAGCATGGGGGGGCAGGACACGGCCCTTTTCCAGATCAACCATGCTCAAGAACAATGGGAGTTGGAATATTTCAATACCAACGGTCCGTGCGCCTCCGGCACCGGTTCTTTTATAGATCAGCAAGCCCAGCGGCTCGCAACCTCCATATATGCGTCCGAA
>JARRRH010000035.1:0-13833 GCA_037380925.1 Deltaproteobacteria bacterium
CTCGGCCTACTCGGCCGCAAAAAGATGCCGGTGCAGACCCCCTTAGAACATCAGCCATGCAAGCAGGTAGAGGGTGTTGTTGTCGGATGCATCCCTCCCGACCCCGTCGTAGTTCGTGTCCGAGCCGTTGAACTCGTCGTAAATGGTGTACTGAAGGGAGAACTGGTATTTTTTCTTAAAAACCCATAACCCCTGCAGGATAAACCCCTTGCTGTCAGGCTCACCTGTTCTGCTTCCGTCCACCGGATCAGGCGAATAGAGGAGAGTGTCTGTGTCCCCGGTGGTGGAAAAATACCCTGCGTATCCGCCCAATGCCCCATATTTGCTATTGAAAAAGTAGCCTGCATTGACCTTGAATGTTTTGAGCGTATCGGATGGATTGCTTGCAGTGCCCAGGATATAGCTTGCATCCCAATCCTGGTCCTCGTGTATCCACGTGGCACGAAGAGTGAAAAGGTGCGGGCTTGAGAGATACTGATACTGGGCGTCGAAGGCGTAATCTGTAAAAGAGTTGGTTGGCCCCGAGTCGGTGCCCCCTTGATAGACATCCGCTTTGAGACCGTAAGTCCCGATTTCGCAAGAATGATTGTTCCGTTGATGGTATAGGGCGAGACGCCAGTAAGGGACGGCCCCGTCGGTGATCGTGTCAGGATCGGTGCCGGCACCAAGGGGCCTGGTGATGCCGTCGTTCGTGGTCCTGTAAACGGAAGCCGCTCCGTAAACGCAATTAGCCCATGAAGCGTAGGCTCCAACGCCACCCACCTGTTGGCCCAGCGTCCCATCTATCAAGGTTGCTGCTGCCGGCGCCGGGGCAACCGCCGAGTCGGCAAAGGGGAATCCCCAAACCGGTGTGGTGTTCCACAGATCCTCCACGGTCGGGGAGTTATTGAGCGTAGCGCCGATAACCAGATGTTTCCCCCCTGCCATGAAAGTTCTTGCATACCGGATCTCCGTGTTGTCCAGGGCCACGTCATTCGCCGTGCCGTCGTAAGTAAGCTGTGAAAAAGCCCCGAGATCTTTTATGATCTTGCCCCCGTAAAACAGGGAGGCCTGCTGCGGCAAATTGGCCTTGTCGGTGGCTGAGTCTTCCTCATCATCAAAAGGGGCTACTCCGTTCGTGAGTATGCCGTTGTTTTCATCGAGACTCGTGTATGAGCCTTGGAACATGGCCGCTATCGGCGGATACCAGCGTCCTGATTCGCTCTCCTTGCTGAAAGTGTAACCGTCCAGTTTGAAGGCCCGCCCGAAGGGCGTCAATTGGGGCCAGACCGTGTGGCAAGCCATGCAGGACAGGCCTGTTTGACGGGCAAAGCTGGGAACAGCCTGGCTCTCCTTCGAGAACACCATTACAGCCAGCCCGATTGCCGAAAAGATCACCAGGGCTCGTTTCGTGTTCCTTGAAAGCATTTCTTTTCCTCCTTTCTATCTCCGTCAACGTTGGCGGTTTCCCAAAGAGTCCCCTCAGCAGACAACCCATTAAAAAGCTGCGGAAGCAAGGCTCCCAGATCTTCAATCCAAAAGAGGTTTGGTCGGCGTTACTTGTTAAAAGCGTGAGACATATAATCAATAATCGCTTTAATCTCCTCGTCGTTGAGGCTGAAGGCCGGCATGGCCCCTTTGCCGTTTTTCACCTGCTTGGTGATGATTTGATCCACACCCTTCTGGTTCCAGAATTCCGGCCTGTTAAAATCCTTGGGCGGCGGGGACAACGCCGCAGCAGCGGGACCGTCACCTTTTCCGTTCGTCCCGTGACAAATCAGGCATTTCTCCTCATAAAGACTCTTTCCCCGATCGTATTCATTCCCGCTCTTTCCAGTGGCTGGCCAAAGCAGCAAAGTCACGAACATTCCGATCACTAGGCTTGCGAACAATTTTTCCATGAAAAGACCCTCCATTCAGCAAAATGGTTGTTTATCACGCCAGAGCAGACAAGCACTAAGCCTCCTCCCGCAGAGCGGGAGGCATCAGGTGGCCGAGGGGGCTCAGGGAGAAAGCCTTTACTGAAGTGACTGGTGAGAGGGCGCCGACTTTTCGTGACTTATCTCTGGGGGAAGCCGCAGCCCTGAGCTTGTCGAAGGGAATGCGGAGGGGGCAGAACTCCCCCGGAGATAAGTCACAGAAAAGACCAGCCCGGAGCCTCGGAACGCAAGAAAAGGCTTCCTCCCTGAGCATCGTGATCCAACTCATAGCGGCTCTTCTAGACCCCGGATTGCTAGAACCTGTCCGGGTAACAGAGGTGGAGGGTTTAGTGACAACTAAGTGGTAGCCGGAGAAAGAAATGAGGCCATCAAGGCATGTCCCTTCTCGAACAGGAGGCCGCTTTCCTCTGCGGCCTTTTCAGTAAAGGGCGGGCCCTCATGGGTAGACTGAAGCTCATTTTTTGTGGCCCAGGCAAAAGGTGTGGGCTCGTTGGTGTGGGTTTTCTTCACAACGGGGGTGAGATGGTCGCTCACGACCATGATGCGATAATCTTCAAACATCGTCAAACCGTGCAATACGGCCCCCACGACCTTGTGGTCGAAGTTCTCGATTGCTTCGATCTTTTCTCGGTAATTCCCGGCGTGACCCGCCTCATCCGGCGCCTCCACGTGGAGAAAAACAAAATCAAGGGTTTTGAGGTTTTCCAAGGCCGCCTGGGCTTTGCCTCTGTAATTGGTGTTGAGATAGCCGGTGGCGCCTTCAACCAAGATGGGAACAAATCCCGCGTACACACCGATCCCCTTCAGGAGATCCACCGCGGATATCACGCCCCCTCGGAGGCCATGGGTTTCATGAAAGGAGGGCAGTTTAGGCGCCTTGCCTTGTCCCCAGGGCCATATGGAGTTCGCCTGTTTGAGGCCTTTGTCTCTCCTTCGGCGGTTTATGGGGTGCTCTTTCAAAAGTTCCCACGACCGGCGAATCATGGCCGGCACAGGGTTGCCGGAACTATCATGGAGATAAGAGGCCATGTTTTGGTCGAGCACGTCGTGGGGCGGGATGGTGACCGCCTTTTCAGGGCCGCCGTCCCAGACGAGAAGATGGCGATAAGCAACGCCCTGGTAAATGTGGATGCCCGGCGTTTCAAAGGAACTTTTCAAATCCTTGACCACGTCCGCCGCTTCTTCAGTGGACAGGTCGCCTGCACTGTGGCTGACCATAATGATCTCTTGGTCTGACCGCATGTCCAAAGTGACCAGGTTCATTCTGAACGCCACCTGGTTCGGCTGCAAGCTGATGCCCATGCTGGCCGCTTCCAATGGACCGCGACCGGTGTGGTATAAAGACGGGTCGTATCCGAGGAGGGATAGGTTGGCCACATCGCTGCCGGGCTCCATACCCTCGGGGATGGTTTTGGCAAGGCCTACCCTGCACGCGGCGATGCGGTCCATGTTGGGGGTCTCGGCCACCTCGAGAGGGGTTTTGCCTCCCAAGGCGTCGAGAGGATAGTCGGCCATCCCGTCCCCGACCAGAACAAGGTATTTCCTCTTTTTCGGCTCTTTCTTCATGCCTTCAAGAAAACCTGTATTTTTTTATGATGCAGGAATGCGGGGCCATTTCACAATGCATGGATTCCATCCCGCACTTTGACATTCAGAAAACCCTTCTTCTTTCGTGTTTCCGTCCTTTCGTGTTTTGGTGATAATATTTTATGCTTTTCCTCTTGGCCGGCGGCGACCAGGAGTCAGGCAGGGAGTGACCCTTCCACGCGGATCACCATGGTCTTATCGGTGAGAACTTCGAGTTTATCCATCTGCGATAAGGCTTTTAAGACGCCCCTTTCCTTGGCTTCATGGGTGAGCATGACAACGGGAACCGAACCGTCCATTTCTCTTCCTTTTTGAATGACCGAGTAGATGCTGATATTGTTCTCACCCAAGATGCCGGATATCTTGGAGAGAACCCCGGGCTGATCTACGGCGGAACAACGCAGATAGTAAGGGGTCGACAACTCTTCTATAGGCTGTATGGCCACATCCGCGTGCCGGGAGTCAGCATGGGCAAGGGGAGGCATAAGCCTGTCCACACTCTGCAGGAGCTGCCTTGACAGGTGAATGAGGTCCGATACCACAGCACTGCCTGTTGCTCTTCTGCCGGCGCCCAGCCCGTAGTAGAGGTTGGAGCCCACGAAATCGCCTTCTATGTAGATGGCATTGTAAACCCCGTTGACGTTCGCCATGATATGGTCCAGGGGCACCATGGCCGGATGAACCCTCGCATCCACCTTGCCGCCGAGGTTCCGGGCTATGGCCAAGAGCTTGAGACAAAAGCCGAATTCACCGGCAAAGCGGATGTCGTCCGGCGTCAGGCGATCGATACCTTCCCTGTAAATGCTTTGAAAGGCCACCGGCGAACCGAAGGCGATGGAAACAAGGATAGCGAGCTTATGAGCTGCGTCGGTGCCGTCCACGTCCAGGGTGGGCGGATCTTCCGCATAACCCTGTTTGATCGCCTCTTGAACTGCTTCGCTGTAAGGAACCCCCTTGTTTGTCATGCGGGTCAAAATATAGTTGGAGGTACCGTTTAGGATGCCCATGATGGTGTTAATGCGGTTTGCGGAAAGACCTTCTCTCAGGGCACGAATCACGGGTATGCCGCCGCCCACGCTCGCCTCAAAACCCAGACTGACCCCGTGTTTCTCTACAGCCTCGTAAATTTCTTTACCGTGCTCGGCAAGGAGGGCCTTGTTGGCTGTCACCACATGTTTTTTGTTTTCAATGGCTCTCAGAATGTATTGTTTCGCCTGGTCCGTGCCTCCCATCAATTCAACGACGATCTGGATGTCGGGGTCCTCAAGGATGTCCGTCGCATCGGTCGTCAGCAAGGTCTGGTCAATCGGCAGGCCTCTGTCGGAGTGAAGATCAAGATCGGCGATCTTTTTGATCACGATTTCCGACCCCACCCTGGCGGTGATGAGGTCACGATTGGCCAAAAGGATTTCTACGGTTCCAGCTCCCACAGTACCGAACCCAATGATACCCACGTTGATTTGGCGCATAATCACCCCCGGCCGGGCCTTTAGCCCCGGGCCTTTCGTCTTCTCAAAGGACTTGCTTTATTCCCCGCAGGGCCTGATTGATCCGCTGCGGGTTTTCCACCAGGGCAAACCTGACGTAATCATCCCCATACTGGCCGAAGCCCACTCCCGGAGACACAGCCACTTTTGCCTTGGTCATGAGCATTTTGGCAAACTCAATGGACCCCATGGACCTGTAAGCATCCGGGATTTTGGCCCACACAAACATGGTCCCTTTGGGTTTTTCTAAGGACCACCCGATTCGATTCAATCCGTCAACAAGGGTGTCGCGCCTTTCTTTGTAAGTTTCGACGATCTCCCGCACACAGCCGTCAGGGCCGTTCAAGGCAATGATAGACGCGATCTGGATAGGTTGAAACATGCCGTAATCCAGGTAACTTTTGATGCGCCTCAAGGCGGATATGAGGTCCCGGTTGCCTACACAGAAACCGACCCTCCAACCGGGCATGGAGTAGCTCTTGGAAAGGCTGAAGAACTCCACGCCGATCTCCTTGGCTCCGGGAACCTGAAGTAAACTGGGGGGCCTGTAGCCGTCGAACACGATGTCGGCGTATGCAAAATCATGGAGGACCATCATGTCATGGTCACGGCAGAAATCCACGATATTTTCAAAAAAGGCTCGATCCACCACGGCGGTGGTCGGATTGTGAGGAAAAGAGATGATAAGCATCTTGGCCCGGGGCCAGGTTTGCTTTGTCGCTGTGAGAAGGTCTTCGAAGAAATCCCTGCCCGGGGCAATGGGAATGCTCCTGAGATCGCCGCCGGCGATAATGACGGAATAGGGATGGATGGGGTATGTCGGGTTTGGCGCAAACACCACATCGCCGGGACTGATAGTGGCCAGAACGAGGTGTGAGAGGCCTTCCTTGGCCCCGATCGTAGCGATCGCCTCCTCCTCAGGGTCTATCTCTACGTCCCATCGCCTTTCATACCAATCGGCGATGGCCTGCCTCAGCTTTGTGATACCCGCTGAGGCGGAATACCTGTAATTGTGAGGCTTCTGCGCCGCCTCGACCAGCTTGTCCACGATGTGACTGGGCGTTGGAATATCGGGATTGCCCATCCCGAGATCGATGATATCTTCGCCCTGCCGTCTCAGTTCCAGCTTGAGCTGGTCCACCACCTTAAACAGGTAAGGCGGAAGGCGATCCATCCTTCTAAATTCTCCCATCATGATTCCTTTTCCTCTCCTCTAGAACTTCATGTAATCACCGGTGCTCCCCGGCAAACCAAATTTCTTACACCAAATAAAGACATTCGTCAAATTATGGAGGGGACGTCTATGAATATATGACTTGCTCAATAAAAGGCTTAAGCCAAAAGCTCCGAATCCAAAGCAAAAACATTTGTGAGAGGCTTCATTTTTTTGTCATTTTCTCAACCTGAAGGTACTTTCCAATGGGAGACAGGGTACCTACGCATCACTAACTCTTGCCGTAAGGCATGCGAACATGATAGGCTCTGTGGCTATGAAGGAGGTTCTCACAGGTCTCGATGTTCTGAGAGAAACATCCTGGTCCCAGCTCAAAGGATACAGGCTCGGACTCCTCTCAAACCAAGCTTCTCTGGACACTCACCTGAAATCCGCCAAGGAGATCATCACCCGTCTTTTGCCCGGGCATTTAAAGGCTTTGTACGGCCCTCAACACGGCTTCAACGGCACAGAGCAAGACAACATGAAGGAAACCCGCCACACTTATGATCCCGAGCTGGGCGTGCCCGTTTTCAGTCTATATTCCGAGGTGAGAGAGCCCACCAAGGACATGCTCGATCCCATAGACGTTCTCCTCATCGACCTCCAAGATGTGGGGTGCAGGGTGTACACCTTTGCATCCAGCATGCTCGGATGTCTCAGAGGCGCGGCCCAATGGGGAAAGAAGGTAGTGATACTTGATCGGCCCAACCCTCTAGGGGGAGACGTCGTGGAAGGCAATCTCCTCCAACCCGACCTCTTCAGCTTCGTGGGTCCCTACCGTCTCCCCATGCGCCACGGACTGACCATGGGAGAGATGGCCCGGATGTTCAATCGTGTTTTCGAGCTCAAGGCTGATCTGGATGTCGTGCCCGTGAAAGGCTGGGAAAGGACCATGACTTGGCAGGAAACCGGCTTGAGATGGCTGATGCCTTCTCCCAACATGCCCCTTGCTGAAACCGCGCAGGTCTATCCCGGTCAGGTCCTGTGGGAAGGCACCAATATTTCAGAAGGCAGGGGCACGTGCCGCCCCTTCGAGATCTTCGGGGCTCCCTTTCTGGAGCCAAAAGCGGTGATCCAAAAACTCGTCCCCGAAGCCATGAACGGGTGTGCACTTCAAGAGCTCGCATTTCGCCCCACCTTACATAAGTGGCAAGGAGCGCTGTGCCGCGGCTTCATGATCCATGTCACCGACAAGCACACCTTCCGGCCCTGCTTCACATCCATCGCCCTATTAGGGACTCTTATGACGCTTTACGGAGAAGAATTCTCGTGGAAATCTCCACCCTATGAGTACGAGTCTGAAAGGATGCCGATTGACTTAATACTGGGCGATTCGTCGCTGAGGATGCAAATCGAAGCGGGGCGTGATGTCTCCCAAATCAAAGAAGAGTGGGGGGATTCGCTCGAGGACTTTCTTGAATGGCGTACTCCGTACCTGATATATGGTTAGACTTTTCCTTTTGGTCTATCAGAACGCCTCTATTGTCCCATGGACTTAAGCAGTTTTTCGCCTATTTTGATATATTCGGCTCCAAGTCTCTTTGCGATCCATTGCCGGGCACTTGGAGATTTCATGCTCATAGCCAGCAGTTCTCTCAGCAGCAGCCTTTCCTTCTTGTTAATCATGAGCAAAGCGCCTGTATTGTCTGCAAGGCCAATGTCTATATCGTTCGAATTGTCCATCTGTGCCTTCATTTGCTCTTCTGACCGCCGCTGATCCATTTGTCGATGGCTTCTTTGTCGAAACGCCAGACCCGCCCGATTCTTATAGCCGGTATCTTTCCCTCCGCGGCATATTTACATATGGTTATCTCATGTAATTTTAAATACTTGGCTAGTTCTTTGGTTGTCATTATCTGTGGCATAACAAACTCCTCAAAAACCTTTTCTCGCTGTTCTTGCCAGCCGCATCTGTTAATATATATTTATAATGCCTAAAACCTGTAAAGTCAATAAAAAACTGGCAATAGTAGATAAAAGTATCTTATCTTTATATATTTAGTTTTTATTGCCTTTTTCCAAACTATATTCTGAACAATTAAGAATAACTAGCAGCTATGAAACGCAAAAGTCTAATAATAATTATATTCCTTGTTTGTCAAACCTTTGCTTACGCACAACCCTTTCATAACCGTGTTAAGTATGTTTTCGACGGCGACACGATTCTCATAGACACCGGGCAGAGTGTTCGGTATGTCGGCATTGATGCGCCGGAGATAGGGCGGGATGGAACAGAGAGTGAATTTATGGCCTTAGAGGCGAGGGCCTTCAATCGACAACTCGTTGCAAAGGGCACAATAAGACTCGAATTCGACGAGGAGCGATATGATCGTTATGGCCGAGTCTTGGCTTATGTATTCTTGGAAAGCGGAGAGATGGTGAATGGTATTTTAATCAGAAAAGGCCTTGCTCACGTGCTCTCTAAGGAGCCCAACGTGAGGTACCAGTCTCTCTTTCTTGGTTATCAGAGGCTGGCTATGGCCGAGAAGGTGGGCATTTGGGCTCGGAGTGCCACCAAATTGGAACCCTATTATGTGGGAAACAGCCGCTCAAAGCGCTTTCACAGACCCAACTGCCCCGCCGGGAAGAAAACCCACCAACAAAGCCGCGTTATCTTTGAAACCCGGCATGATGCCTTCTGGGAAGGATACAGCCCTTGCAAGCGGTGTAACCCGTGAACTGCCAGAGGTCGGAGCCTCAAAGACCGGTGATCAGAGGTCAGAATACGGAAGGCACAAGGCTCAAGGCGCTTCTTCTTTATTCTTGCAGCACCGCTTTTGCGATCACAGCTTTGTTGTAAGCGCCGAGGATATCCCTTCGGGTAACAACGCCCAGCAGTTTTCTGGGATTGCCCGGAGAAACAACAGGAAGTATGGAAAAGTCCTTGGCGGATATTTTTTCCAGAGCACTGTAGAGTGTGTCATTTTGAAAGACAGTAACCACCTTGGGCGTAGCCAGCTCTTTAGCCACCACCAAGTTCTCCAAGTCCCGATCAAAGACCACGTCATGGTAGTCCAAATACGAGAGGATTCCTGTCAGGTAGCCCTCCTCGTCCACCACGGGGAAGCTGTTGTACTTGCTCATGGATATTTTTTCAGCCAGGTTTCCCAGGGTCGTGTTCTCGGCTATGGTTTCCACCTTCGGATTCATAGCTTCTTCCACCCGAATAGCCCGCAAAATGTTCACTTCCTTGCCGGCCCGAATGTTGACGCCCCGCCTTGCCAGTTTCAGCGTGTAGATGGACTCTTTCAATAGCTGGCCTGCGGCCACAGAGCTGATGATACAGGCAATCATGAGAGGCAAAATGATTCTGTAGTTTCCGGTCATCTCAAAAAGGATCAGAATTGCGCTCAACGGACCGTGTGTGGTACCACCCACCACGGCCGCCATACCCACAATGCTGTAAGCCCCGGCTGACGCCGTAATGTCCGGAAACAGGGCATGAACCCCGTTTCCGAAAAACCCTCCCACCATGGCCCCCACGAAGAGGGAGGGTGCAAAGATGCCTCCGGAACCGCCGGATCCGATGGTAATGGAGGTGGCCAAGATCTTGAAGGCGACCAACAGCAACATGAACCACCACGAGAGTTTTCCCACCAGCGCAAGATCAATGGCTGGATAACCCACGCCCAAGATGTGCGGAAAAAGAATCTTCCATCCTGTATAGTGCGGTGGTAAACGCCACGGCGACCAGGGCACACAAAAGCCCCAGGATAACATAGAGCGGCAATTCCCAAGCACTGACCAGCCTGTAAGGAGGTACAATGAAGGCCGGTGTATTCCCGAGGAAGAGCCGTGAAACCGCGGTGGCCATAACAGAGGAGATCACAATAGGGCTGAATGTGGCGAGGCCGAAATCCCCGAGAATAATTTCAAGGGCAAACATAGAGCCTGCTATGGGCGCATTGAAGGTCGCTGCAATGCCCGCCGCAGCGCCGCATCCCACCAACGTTCGGATCCTCTCCGCGGACACGTTAAGCACCTGGCCTATGGTGGATCCAATCGCTGACCCGATCTGGACAATCGGCCCTTCCCTTCCCACAGAGCCCCCCGTACCGATGTTCACGGCCGAGGCCAGGGATTTGACGAGCACCACCCTTTTTCTGATCACGCCCTTGCGGAGAGCCACAGCTTCCATGACTTCGGGAACACCGTGCCCTTTGGCTTCCCTAGCAAGAAAATAAACCAGGGGGCCGACAACCATCCCGCCCAGGGCGGGGATCCACATCTTCCAGTACCAAGGTGTGGCCGTTGCCACCTCCAACAAATTCCCTTTCGCTCCGTAGCTGATGTACTGAAACAGGTCGATGAGATAGCGAAACCCGACCGCGCCGACACCTCCGGCCAGACCCACGATCGCGCCAAGAACTGCCATGATAGCATTTTCACTGTTTGTAAGTATTGAGAAAAGGTGGGATTTTTCGGTATGTTGATCGTTCACGTGGTCTCAGAAATGCTTGTCTCCAGACGCCTATTCTAAAGCCGCAAGTTTCTTCCGAGCTATTTCCGCTTCGCTCGAATCAGGATGGTCTTTGATGAGCTTCTTCAGAAGCAGCCGCGAACTGGTCTTATCATTGATCTCCTCGAACGCTGCCGCCTGTCTCAGCAGGGCGTTCGGGAGTTTGTTGCCCTTGGGGTATTTCTTTATGACCTCCTGGTAGGCCAATATCGCCTTTTCGTACTGATTGAGGGCCATATAGCTCTCGCCGATCCAGAACTGCGCATTGTCTGCGCGGTCCGAACTAGGATAGCGCTTCAGAAAATCACTGAACCCGTCCATAGCGTCTTCGAAACGCCCTTCCCTGAAAAGGGCCAGGGCTCTGTCATACAAGGCCACTTCCACCGAGACAGGCTCCACTTTCGCTGTGACCGGCGTGTTCTCGCCGGGCTCGGACGGCGGGGCTTTGACCTTCCCTTTGCCGGGTTTTCCCAAGGACGAAGCGGGTTCCAAGCCGAGGTAGTCTTGCTGCCGCTTCACAGCGGTCTCAAGGGCCGTCACCTGTTCAGCCATGTCGGAAACAGCTGCCTTCACCGTATCCTGATCGGTGAGGTCCCGTTCCACGGTCCTTTTGATGACGTGTTCATTGTTTTCAACCCGGCCGGAGAGCTTCTGAACCTCTTCCCGGAGCTCATCTATTTCTGTGCTGAGACCCGCCTGATTCGAGTGCACGGATTCCAGCCGTGTGTCAAGGTCTCGCTCCAGTCCTGTGCCGAGCGTTTCTTCGAGGGTTTTGACCCTTTTATTCAAGGAGATAATCTGATCGTTGACGTAAGCAAATTCCGAATCATAAACACAGGAAGACAGCGGGAGCGCAAAACAAATGACTACGAAAACACAAAAATAAGATAGGGTTTTTCTGTTCCCCAGCATGGCCATGCCCCCTGTCTAGAGCAGAAGCCGGTCCCTTTGTCAGAGCCGGCTCTGCCCATGTTTCAATTCAAATGTGATGGTCTCTCTCGACAGTCCTGACGGCGATATGTAGCACCGACCCGCGTTACCAGGGTCTACTTGTAAAGCTTGAACTCGTCTCGCCTGTTCTTGGACCAGCAAGCTTCGTTGTGTTCGGTGCAAACCGGCCTTTCTTCCCCATAGCTTATCGTGGTCATCCTGTCCGTAGAAATGCCCAAGGCATTGAGATACTTGAACGCGGCGTTCGCCCTTCTTTCACCAAGGGCAAGGTTGTACTCATTGGTACCCCGCTCATCACAATGCCCTTCTATCCTGACCTTGTAACGCCCATTCTCTCTCAGCCATGAGGCCTTGTTGTCGAGAATTGCTCTGGCGGGAGGTTTCAGTTCCGACTTGTCAAAGTCAAAGTAAATGCTCTGTGATTCGAAGGCCGCAATTTCTGCCCTGAGCTTCTGGGCCGCTTCCAGTTCACGCAACCTCGCCTGACGCTCTTCCTCAGCTTTCCCCTCGCCCATGCCCGGAGCCTTCTCAGGTGCCGGAGTTACCTTGGGCGCAGCCTTCTCCTCGACCATAACCTGCTTCTTGGCACATGACGCCATCATGAACATCGATGCACCCGCGAAGCACAAGACCACCGAAACGATCATCATTTTCTTCATCATCCTCATCATACCTCCTGATTTTCTTGGTTTGCTGACAAAAGCCCCAGAACCCGGCAGGTGATTTGAAAAAACTTAAGTTCCGTACGTTACCATCTCCTTGCTAGGAATTCAAGAATTTAGACGCCTCTATGCCAATTTTTTTAGGGACACCATGACGGCGAAGTCTGTTCGCCTTTGGAGGTAGTGATTTTCTTATGGTTCTGGCCGTTGGCGTTCATGATGTAAAGGTGATAAGCCCCGTTCCTGTTCGAACTGAACGCAATGTAACGGCCGTCTGGAGACCAGCAGGGATCTTCGTTATTGCGCTGATTTTCCGTCAACCTTCGCAAATTGGAGCCGTCCGGATTGATGGTATAAATGTTGCGATCTCCTTCTTCACCTCCTGCGAATGCAATACGATCAAGGCGGGACCAAGCCGGAGACGTGTTGTAGTTTCCCTCGAAACTCAACCTTTGCTCTACCCCGGTCTTGAGATCTCTGACGTAGATCTGAGGTGAGCCGGATCTGTTCGAGACAAAAGCGATTTTGTCACCCTCAGGGGAAAAGGCGGGTGACACGTTGATTCCCCAATGCTCCGTCAGCCGGTTTATGACTCGGCCGTTGAGGTCAATGGTGTAGATGTCTGGATTATCTCCATAGCTCAGGGTGAGTGCGGCTTTCTTACCGTCCGGATTCCAGGCCGCACCGATGTTGAGCCCTGCTCTTGCGGAGATCACCTTGGTTTTGCCGGAGCGCATGTCCTTCAAGTAAAGCGCAGGGCCTGCGCCGTCTTTGTAAGAGTTATAGAGAAGCTTGTCCCCCTTGGGCGACCATCTTGGAAGAAGGGCGATGCTTTGATCAAAGGTAATCTGCCGAACATTGTGCCCGTCAAAGTCAGAAACGTAGATCTCTTTGTTTCCCCCGGCCGTGCCCACATAGGCCAGCTTGCTGAGAAAGATGCCTCTGTAACCCGTCAGCCGATAGATGATCTCATTCCCAATCCGGTGCATGAGGGCCCGATATTCCTCTGTTTTTCCAAGAAATCGCTTCCCAAGGATCTGGCGACCCCAGAAAACATCGTAAAGCCTCACTTCCACTTCCACGCTCTCACCGATAAGGGTATATGCTCCCTTCAAAAGGAGATCCGCTCCGATAACGCTCCAGTCCCTAAAACGGATCTCTTCGCGGCCCAGTGCATCGCTTTCTTCAGTGAGAAAAGCCGCTTTGTCCATAGGACTGAAGTACCCGCTCAGGTCAAGATCGTTGGAAAGAACCTCTGTCAGAGAGGTCGAGAGCTTCGCGTATCGCCCGTCCCCGGTCAGGTTCGTGAAATCCGGAATGGCGATTTTGATCTTCTGCACCGAGGGCGCATTGATATCAATGTAAATTCTTCCGAACCCGGGGCTCGGCGACAGCATCTGAACCAAGAACAGGATACCCAATAAAACTAATGCGTTATACCTCTTCAAGGTCACTGAGATTAAAGTGTATCTCGATTTCATCTTTATCTTCTATGTGAGTTTCCGGAAATGGGGGTAAAGGATCTGATCTTTCGATCGCTTTTTCAACCGAT
>JARRRH010000036.1:0-9790 GCA_037380925.1 Deltaproteobacteria bacterium
CCTTGATGTAGACTTCCTCCAGATTCAGGGCTCGGGACGCCTCCAGTTGGAAGACGGCCAGAGTATCAGAGTCGGCTATGCCGGAAAAAACGGCCGACCCTATCGCTCCATCGGAAGATACATGATTGATCAGGGGCTTTTGGAACGAGAAGAGGTTTCCATGCAGCGGATTCGAAGTTACCTTTCAGAGCACCCCGAAATTATTGAGGAGGTTCTGAATTACGATCCTTCCTATGTGTTCTTCAGGATTCTCGGAGAAGGTCCAGTGGTTGGCTGTATTAATGTTCCCCTCACCCCAGGAAGATCTTTGGCCTTGGACTTAGGGCTTTTTCCAGGGGGAGCACTGGCCTTCATATCGAATGAAAAGCCTGTTGTGAACCAGGCGGGTGAAATCACAGGGTGGCAGGATTTTTCTCGCTTTGTTCTGGTTCAGGACACAGGCGGGGCAATCCGAGGATCCGGCAGAGCGGATCTCTTCTGGGGGTGTGGCCCTTATGCAGAGCTGGCGGCCGGGCACTTGAAGCATGACGGGGATTTGTATATCCTCGTCAAGAAACCATGACGGTTCTGTAAGAAAAAGCTCTATCACGAAAACACGAAATTAAGAAAACACGAAAAACTCGATTCATCACTTTCCTATCTCTAGCAAAATAGATATGCCTGACTTTCCTCTGGGCTCTCAGCCCCATGACCATTTCTTTCTTGTAGAAAAAATACCTCTTCTTTCGTGCTTTCGTACCTTCGCGCTTTCGTGATTAATCGGGTTTTGGGCTTTGTCATTGGTGTTTCGTAGTATGGTTCAAATAGAGAATTTGGAGAAATCGGCAAGACTCAGAAAAAGCCGGGCAAGTGCCTGAAGCATGCCAACCCGGTTGTTTTTGAGTTCCGGGTCCTCTTTGGTCAAAATTTCCACCCCCTCAAACAGCTCGTCCACAGGCTTTCTAAGACGCGCCATGAGCTCGAGAGCTTCGTAGTAGTTCCGCTTTTCCATTTGCCTTCGGGCGTCGTCCTCAATCTCTTGATACGCCTCCCAGAGGTTCTTCTCGCAAGGCTCCCTGAATCGGTCGGGGTTCACATCGAAAGATTCTTTCTCCTTCTTCAGGATATTGGTTACCCGCTTGAAGGCGAGGACGAGGGATTCGAAGTCCTCCGACTCCCGGGAGAATTTCTCCAGCTGCTGAACGCGTTCCCGCAACGGGCTGATGTGGTCGAAAGCCACGGATACGACCGCTTCAACAAGATCAGACTTGTGATCCGACCTCAGCAAAAGCTGTTTGTATCTCTCGCGAAAGAAGTCCAGCACCTTCTCGAACACCAGATCTTTCTGCACCGGAACCTCTTTGCTGAGAATGGCGATGGCTCTGGAAAGGACATCCTGCAGCGACAGGTTCCATGCAAATGCCTCCAGGATGCGAATGATCGCCAGGGCATGTCTCCTCAGGGCAAAGGGATCCGTCGCCCCGGTAGGCTCCAACCCCACCGCAAAGCAGCCCGCGATGGTGTCCATGCGGTCGGCCATGCCCACAATGGCGCCGATGGGAGAAGTGGGAAGCTCACCGCCTGCTCTGTCCGGGAGGTAGTGTTCACGGACGGCCAGGCAGATCTCCTCGGGATGGCCGTCGAGTCTGGCGTATTCTTCCCCCATCACACCCTGGAGGGTCGGGAACTCCAAAACCATTTCGGTAACAAGGTCACACTTACAGAGCTTCGACGCAAGCCTGACGTCGTCCATTCTGCCGGGCAAAACCTGTTCCGCAAGGTATTCTCCCAACCTCATGAACCGCTGAACTTTGGCATAGGAAGTCCCTAGGTCGGCTTGGTAGATGACTCCCTTGAGATCCTCGAGCTTGTCAAGAAGGGTTCGTTTTCGGTCCTCTTTGAAAAAGAAGTCCGCATCCGCGAGTCGAGCTCGGAGCACTCTTTCGTGTCCCTTGCTCACAACGGATTCATCTCTAGCCACAGTGTTGTTCACAGCCACAAAGTGAGGCATCAAATGACCCTGCCCATTGTAGACAGCAAAATATTTCTGATGCTTTTTCATGGCTGTGATGAGCACCGGGTCCGGAAGATTCAGAAAGGCCTCATCAAAGGCCCCGCTTACCGCCGACGGAAACTCTACCAGATTGGTCACTGTGGACAACAATTCGGCGTCTTCCATGGGCGTTCCGCTTACCGCCTCGGCCGCCTTGGTGACGGCCTCCTTTACGGCATGCTTTCGCTCTTCCTGATTGATGATGACAGAGCTTTCCGCCATCTTGCGGAGGTAATCCTGAAGATTTTTTATCTCAAGAACATGGGGGGCCATGAACCTGTGACCCCGGGTTTTGTTTTCGCTCAAGATGCCGGCGATTTCAAAAGGAATGACTTTGCCCTCGAAAAGGGCCAGAATCCAGTGGATGGGCCTCACAAAAGGAAAGCCGATGCTTCCCCACCTCATGGATTTCGGCCAAGAAATATCGGCAACCATGCGGGGCAAAATCTCGGATAACAGGTCAGGCGCAGGTCTGCCCGGGATTTTGCGTTTCACATAAAGGTATTCTCCCTTGGGAGTTTTCAAGGTCCCGAGTTGATCAACCGGGATCCCCTGCTTTTTCGCAAAACCAAGGGCCGCCTTGGTCGGGTTGCCTTGAGGATCAAAAGCGGCGCTTTTGGGTGGGCCGGTGATTTCCTGGACCGTGTCCTCCTGATTTTTTGCAACGCCCTCGGCAATCAGGACAAGCCGCCTGGGAGTGCCAAAGGTCTGGAGTTTACCCTGGATGCGGATCAGGTTATCTCGGAAAGCGGACTCCGCCAGCTGTCCCAACTGCTTGATGCCTTCGTCGAGAAAATCCGAAGGAATTTCTTCCGTGCCTATTTCAAAAAGCAATTCACCGGCCATACATCATCTCTTTTTGTTTTGGTTCATTAGAGGAAACCCCATCTCCTCACGCTGTTCCAGATAGTTCTTGGCCACGAGTCTGGCGAGGTTCCGGATGCGGTCGATGTATTGGGTTCTTTCCGTCACACTGATGGCGCCCCTGGCCTCCAGGATGTTGAAGAGATGGGAACACTTGAGGCAGTAATCATAAGCGGGCAGAACGATTCCCCGCTTACTGACCCTGAGAGATTCCTGCTCGCACATCTCGAACATCTTGCGGAGCATGTCCACGTCGGCCAACTCAAAGCTGTAAACTGAAAGTTCCCACTCGCCTTTCTTATGGACATCGCCGTAAGTCACCCGGTCGTTCCACATCAGGTCATAAACACTTTCCTTCTCCTGGAGGTACATGGCGATTCTTTCCAGGCCGTAAGTCAGTTCTACGGAAATGGGATCGAGCCGCACACCGCCTGCCAGCTGGAAGTAGGTGAACTGGGTAATCTCCATACCGTCGAGCCAGACCTCCCAGCCCAGTCCCGAAGCCCCGAGGGTAGGGGATTCCCAGTCATCCTCCACGAAGCGGATATCATGGTCCAAAGGGTCGATACCAAGCGCCTTCAGGCTGTCCAGATAGATCTCCTGGACGTCTAAGGGGGAAGGTTTGATGATGACCTGGTACTGGTAGTAGTGTCCCAGCCGGTTTGGATTTTCCCCGTACCTGCCGTCCGTGGGGCGGCGGGAAGGTTCAACATAGGCGACGGACCAAGGTTCAGGGCCCAATGCCCTCAAAAGGGTAGCAGGGTTAAAGGTTCCTGCGCCCACCTCGAGGTCGTAAGGTTGCTGGATAAGGCAGCCCCTGTCGGCCCAGAATTTTTCCAAAGTCAGAATGACGTCTTGAAAGGTCATGATCTGCCTCGAAAAACGGCTTTTGCATCCGAGTAAATTAAAGTTGTTTAGATAGCACCGGCGGGAAAGGATGTCAACAGCGCGGAAGCCGCTTCACCCTATGCCTCCCTTTGTGGAGGAAAGGGCAATGTTTTTTCATTGGATATTTCAGGTTGATTTGGTATGGGAGTGAAGGACGCCGCTTTGCCGGAGGATCTTTTTATGGGTGTTATTGAGGTTGACCTGTTCGGGGAAGACGTGGACAGTCCCGACCACCCGGAGGCTGTTGGATTTAGAAAGCTGCTCGAGGCCGTGGCAGAGGATTTTGACTGTACCCTCTTGACCTACGAGGTGAGTTGTGGAACCGTTTCGTTTTCCTTTGACAACGACCAACTGACGGCAGAGATCCTCAAGGTGTTGGAAGATAAAATATAGCCTTTGGCCTTGAGCCTTACTCTATATATTTCGCGGTCTTGAGCTTTTTCTCCAGCCGGTACTCTCTGTGGAGGTTGAGCACGGCTTTGATCTCTGCCAAAGCTTCCTCAGGGAAACTCAAATTCTTGGATTGGGCAATGGGCTGGGCCTGAATAGTATTGAGGGCCTTTACCGACTCGGGCTCCATTCGAGGCGAAAGAGCCGACGGCTGGTGGCACTTCAGGCACGAAATAGTCCCCTTTTCGCGGTTGAAGACCGCCGTACCTTCTCCCTTGTAATTCCTTCCGCACGCAGCACATTCCTCCAGATTGATCCTGTAACCCCCAAGAGCCATGGCCCTCGCTTCAAAGAGGAGAGAGACGAAATCCACGGAATGGCCTTCGGCCATGGCCTCGAACCCGTCCTTGAGCAGTTGGAACATTCTTGGGTCGGCAACCCCGACAGGGAAAAGGACCTCGGTCAATTCGATCATAAAGCTGGCCTTGGACAGGGCTCCAAAATCTGATCGCAACACAGGATAAGCACGGATGAGCTTGCCTGAATTCACAAGATAGAGGCGCCCCTCTTTTTTCAAGCCAAACTCCAGATTCACGAGAGAGCAGATGTCCAGGGCGTTGACAAAACGTTTTCGGCTTCGGCGGGCCCCTTTTGCCACGCCTTTGAGCTGTCCCTTGTGGGGGGTGAAGAAGGTGACGAGGAGATCCGATTCGCCAAACTCTTTAACCCGCATGATGATCGAAGGAGAGGTCTCTATGTCCATGACACAAAAAATTTGGGGGCCAGGATTTGACGACGTACGTCAAAACCCGACCCCTATTTGTACGGCAAAGGGATTCAACAAGATTTATATGCGGAAAGATCGGAAAACGATCAAGATCTCACCGCCGCCTCTAGCAAGCAACGAGAGTTTTTGTCAGGCCTCGGGTAGGCCGAGGCCCGACACGTTTCATCTTTTCTCCCTACGGATATCTCGCTTCGATAGGCACAGCTTTAACGATCCCATCCGCGCTAAAAGTGAACCCCCCGTCTTTGATATCGATGGGGAAAGACATCTCAGGCAGGTTGGTGAACCACTCCTCTACCTTTTTCCAAGGATCGTCGCCTCGTTCCAGAGCCTGTTGTTTGCCCGCCAACAAGAATTTTGCATACGTTGTAAACACATCAATGGTTACCGTGAGAACCTTCGTGTTGGTCATGCCGGCGGGTATCCACATCGGGTTGCCGTCATTGACCACGCGGAGTTCGTAATCATCGAAATAGACGTAGAAACTGGCTGAATCATACCTGACGGGGTAGCTGTTCGGATTCGTGATGTCGAAAACAAAGGCCAGTGTGGCAGCTGAAGATCCTCCCCCCTTTGGGGCTTTACCTTTCGCTACCTCTGCTTTGCCGTAATACCAGAAACCGTTGTAGTAATCAGGTAGGACATAGTTGAGTTTCACCGAGGGTGCCTTGAAATTTGAGGCCGTGGGTTTGGTTCCCATGCCGGCACAGGCGGCGAGAACCACTCCCAAAATGAAACATAAAGACACTGCAATCACCAGTCTTTTACTCATTATTCTACCTCCATCTACTGTAGGAAACCGTTAACAAGGAAGCGCAGCGGTAAGGCTACGTGAGCCATCTTTTTCTGCGCTTGTAATGCTTCACGTCGCGAAAACTCTTTCGTCCGCCCTTTTCGGTCAGACCAAGGTAAAAATCCTTGATGTCCTCGTTCTGGCTAAGCCTTTCAGAGGTATCATCCATGACAATCCGGCCCGTTTCCATGACATAGGCGTAAGGCGCCACGTTCAAGGCCAGTTTGGCATTTTGCTCAACCAGGAGGATGGAAATGCCCTGCTCTTGGTTGAGCTGGGTGATAATCCTGAAGATTTCATGGATGAGCTTCGGTGCCAGACCCATGGACGGCTCATCAAGCAAAACGAGTTTGGGTTCGGTCATCAGGGCTCTTCCCACCACGGTCATCTGCTGCTCGCCGCCGCTCACAAATCCGGCGACTTCGTTGCGCTTTTCCCGCAGCCTCGGAAAATAGTGATAAACCAGATCCAAACCTTCCTTGACAGAACCCGTTTTTCTCAGATGAGCGCCCACCTTGAGGTTCTCCTCCACGGTCAGGTGCTCAAAGACCCGCCGGCCCTCGATGACCTGGACGATGCCCAGCTTGGCAATATTGGCTGCGTGTCCGTGGTGAATGTGTTGCCCTTCAAATTCGATGGCACCGTCGGTGACTTCACCGTCTTCCGTCTTGAGTAGACCGGAGATGGCCTTAAGGGTAGTACTCTTGCCTGCGCCGTTGGCTCCCAGAAGGGCCACAATACCTCGCGTCGGCACATGGATGGAGACCCCCTTGAGTACAAGGATCACCTCGTGGTATCGAACCTCAATGTTATTGATTTTCAAAATGGCTTCTGCTGCTTCCAAGGCCTAACCTCCAAGGGAATAAAATCGCTTTGCGATTTAATCCAACGCAGCTATGCTGCTCTTGTTCAGCGTTTACCAGCCAAGCCACTCATTTTCCCACTTCTCAGGCCACCGTGCTTTCAAATCCACTCTTTCCACTTCCACGAATTTGCTGCCGTTCCACTCCTGGACCAAACATCCGGTGGTCGGCCTGTGGTCCGTTGCTGTGAAGGTGATCGGCGATGCGCCCAGCCCGATGTCGTAGTTGCGGAAGCTTTCAAAGCCTTTTTTCATGATTCCCGGCCCGGTCAAATCGCCGGCTTTGTCGGCTCGAATCATGGCTTCCCAAATGAGCAAGGCATCTCCCCAAGCCTGAATGGTCCGGTTCAGCCTTTTATCCTGGGGCACACCGGGGCTGTATTTCTTGGCCGCTGCGACCACGATGTCCATGTTTTTGTAATTCTGCCCGTAAAAGGCACAGGGGGTGGCTCCCATGGCACCAACAGCCGCTTCGCCGGCAAGACGAGGCAGGTTCTCATCAAAGCCCCAATTGTCGATGATGTGATCCGCGCCGAGCCCGAGGGCATAAGCGTCCCGGATGGTAGCTGAAACGGACATGGTGGTGTTGCCGTGCCAGAGCACATCGGGTTTGAAATCCTTGAGAGCCATGATCTGGCTCTTGGTGTCCAAAGCGAAAAGAGACACATCCTGATCCGGTCCGACTTCAAATCCCAGAAGCGCGGCCTGGTCCTTTATGGCCTTGATCGGTGCGCTGGCATAGGGGGAGGCGAACATGTAACAACAAGCCATACGTGGCTTTCGCTTCCCGTAGTCGGGATTTTTGGGCCATTTTTTGTCAAACCAGGCGGTCAGGCAGGCCCTGGCATTGGTGGAGTAGTCGGACGAGAAGAAGAGGTTGTATGGTGTCTTCTTCGGGTCGGTCAAGTGCGCTGAATAGGACGCGGAGACATAGGGTATTTCGTCCTTATTGATTGTTGGTGACAGGGCTTCCGTGTCCCCGGTTCCCCACCCCATGATGGCAACGCTCCCAAGTCTTTTGAGGAGCTTGTACTTGGTGATCGCCTCGGGGATCCGGTAACCATAATCGAACCACGTGTACTTAATTCTCTTGCCGTTTACGCCGCCCTGGGCGTTGATGTACTTAAAAGCGTCCTCCATCCCGATGGCGTAATCCTTTCCAACGTCGGACGTGGCGCCCGTGGTGTCCATAATTCCTCCCACTTTGATCTCAGCGGCCACGGCTGCCGTTGAGAAACTAATCAGGAAAACCAGCGCGAGGGCTGGTATGAACCACTTGTGTAAAGGTCTTTTCTTCATAGTTTTTCCCCCTTTTGTTGTTTGGAGAATAGGGTTAGCTCTTCGTTGTCAATACCATAGTACTCAGTTGCAAAACTTACTGATCTGTCATTTCGGCCCCTTCGAGTGCCTCAGAGCTTGCCCCGCGCTTGACGCAGGGGTAAACGGCGGCGAGAAATCTTTTCCGGTCGTATCAAAGAGTTCCCAATCACTTCACTTCTTCGAAAAGACGCAGTTATTGATGCAACTAAGTCATAGCGCAGAAAAAATTCACCTCCTTTCTAGTATGAGAATGGCCACAGGTTAAAATAGTTCTTGATTTGCCACCAGCGATACGCGATCCCATTGGGCTCATAAATCAGAAAAGCGCAGATAGCAAGACCAAAAGCCATATCCTTCAAAAAGGCAAAGTCGATGAGCAACTTGGGATAGTATTCAGAAAGGGGAATAACAGCCCACTGGAGAAGTTCCATGACCACGACCATGAAAAAAGAGCCGAAAATGGCCCCGTGGATGGAGCCCACCCCTCCGATCAGAATGACGCCCACCAGCCACAGAGACCAGAACCAGGGAAAGTGCTCAGGGCTCAAAGCCGCCGTATTGCTCACCCAGAAGGCACCCGCAACGCCAGCAAAAGCACCGGCCACAAAAAAGGCCAGGAGTTTGTACCAAACAATGTTGATCCCCAGAGCTTCGGCCGCGATATCGTTGTCTCGAACGGCGACCCAGGCACGGCCGGGCTTTGAGCGGAGGAGGTTGGCGAAAACAATGACCATCAAGGTGAGGAGCACGGCCATGACATAGTAAATTTTTACCTCACTATCAATGACCCAGGGTCCGATCTTGATGATTCCGGGAGGCAGGGAGAAAGCTTGCCCTCTTCCTCCAATCTGGCTCACATACTGGGTCAGAATGAAGTCGACTGTGATAAACTGAGCGGCCATAGTGGTCAAAATGAGGTAGAACCCTTTGACCTTGGCGGAGGGCAGTCCGAAGAGGACGCTCCACAGGCCCGCAACCACGGCGGCAGCGACAATGCTAATGGGATAAGCCAGTCCCCAGTTCGAAATAAACGCGGGCCAGGGAAACTGAAGGACGAGGAGCGTGCTGGTATAAGCCCCGACTGCGATGAAGGCGGCATGGCCGAGGGTAATCAACCCTGTGTAGCCGATAAGAAGCTGGACGCCCATGGCGCCCATGGCCGTGTAACCCACCATGTTGGCTACACCCACATAGTATTCGTCTAAAAATTGGGGAATACCGATGAACATGACGGCCAGCAGCAGGATCATCTTGGCTTTTAGGAACGTGGTCTGCCACCATCCCTGATCTTGGGCATAATTCCAATGGTAGTCGCCGCACGGCAGCCAAACAGTGGACATAAAATAACCTCGCTTTGCTTGGTGATTTTATACTCTTTCAATTCTTTCCCATCCCCAGATGCCGTATGGCTTGAAGAGGAGAAAGACGGCCATGAATGCGAAGGGCACGATCTCCTTCACTCCGCCAGGAAAATACTTGTCGAGATAGGCTCCGGAAAGATTCTGTAATACCCCGATAATAATACCGCCGACAATAGCACCGGGAACGGAATTGAGCCCCCCCAGCACCACGGCAGGGAGAACCAGAAGGCCCAAAAAACCCACGGAGATGTTGATGCCGTTAATGTTCCCAAGAAGAGCGCCTCCTACGCCCGCGCTCATGAAGGCGATGGCCCAAGCAGCTGCGTAAACAAAGCGGGCGCTCACACCTAAGGAGAGCGCTGCGGTTTCGTCATCGGCTGTGGCTTGCATAGAAAGGCCCCAGCGGGTGTACTTGAAAAAGGCGACAAAGATGATGAGCAGTATGATGGCGAGGATAAAGGACCAGAGATAGACAGGAGAGACTTTAATAAAA
>JARRRH010000037.1:0-10251 GCA_037380925.1 Deltaproteobacteria bacterium
CGCCATGCCTGGCGCACAAAAAAGAAAAGCCACCTCACAGGTGGCCTCCTCACTCTCTGTGGTGCCGAAGGCGGGACTCGAACCCGCACAGGCATACACCCACTAGACCCTGAACCTAGCGCGTCTACCAATTCCGCCACTTCGGCAAGGAAATAAAGTTGATCTTTTTGCCCAAATTTTTATATTATCCACAGATTTATGTCAATACCCTAAATTTAGAGTGAAAATCTTGCTGTTGTAAGGGTTCTCTCTCTGTCATTCGGTTCGGTAGGTACGTCGAACCCTCATAAATACGAATGTCCTCATTGGAATTCGAATTTCTTTCGGCCCGCCCTGGCGCAACGGATGATTAGGCAGCTGCTGATGCGTATTTTATATTCGACTGAGCTTTGTTCGTAGCATTGTATTAAATGAGGCCTGGGCCAAGGATTTCGTGCTTCGGATTTCGGATTTTGTAGCGTATAAGGGAACTCGAAGACCAAACAGGTGAGCTCTGAAATGCAGATCCCGAAAAATCAGAAGGTGGAATTTCTCTATGGAACTCATCGACGATCTCAGCAGGTTGAAAAAACCGCTTTATAACCCTGTGCTGACGATCGGAAATTTCGACGGCGTGCACAAAGGACACCTGGTCCTTTTCGAAAAAGTGAAAGGGCTAGGGCCATCGGCGGGAAGTCCGCGGTGATGACCTTTGAGCCCCACCCCATTAGGGTCATGAAGCCGGGGAACGGCCCTCTCCTCATCACACCTACAAGTCAAAAACTGGAGCTGATTGGGCAGACCGGTATCGATATCATCTTTTGCATTCCCTTCACGCGAGAATTCGCGGCCATATCCGCGGAGGACTTCGTAAGGAACATCCTGGTCGAAAAAATTGGGGTCAAGGAACTCGTGGTCGGATACGATTACACCTTCGGTCGCGATCGGGAGGGAAATACCCGTCTTCTCATGGATATGGGCCAGAGACTCGGTTTCACGGTCCACTATATCGACCCGGTCCGCATTGATCACGCCCTGGTCTCCAGCACGTCGATCCGGAAGCTGGTCAAGGACGGGCAGCTTAAGGAGGCCAAGAAACTCCTCGGAAGAGACTACCAAATTCAAGGCATCGTTATGAAAGGGCATAACAGAGGGCAGAGGCTTCTTGGCTACCCCACGGCCAATTTGGAACTTGTGGACGAATTGCTTCCAAAACAGGGCATTTACGCGGTGACCGTTATCATCGAAGGCAGGACCTATGAGGGCGTCACTAACATCGGTCACAACCCGACATTTGGAAACGGGGCCTTGTCCCTGGAAACCCATGTTCTGGACTTTCATGGGAATCTTTTGGGCAAGACCATAAAAGTCAATTTCGTCCAGCTCCTTAGAGATGAGAAAACCTTCGACAGTATCGGGGCACTATCCGACCAGATTGCTCAAGACATTGAGCAGGCCAGAGTGCTATTGAGAGGCCGTGAAAGAACCTAAACATTCCGGCAGAACCTGGAACTGGAAACTCTGGATAGGGCTGTTGATCAGCGCTGTTTTTGTTTATCTGGCCTTGCGCGAGCTGGATTTCGCCCGAATGTGGGGGGTGATCAGGTCGGCGGATGCGCTTCTTTTTCTGGTCGTCGCGGCTATCACTTTCTCCCAACAGGTCATCCGGTCATGGCGCTGGGCCATTCTGCTCGAACCCATCAAGAAAACCACCTTCTCCCATCGACTTTCATCAACCATGATCGGTTTTGCGGCCAACTGTGTTCTGCCGGCTCGACTGGGGGAATTCGTGCGAGCCAATTATTTGGGCCTTGCCGAAAATATCAGCACCAGCTCAACCTTAGGCACCATCGTGGTCGAACGGCTCTTTGACGGCTTCACGCTTCTTCTCATTCTCCTCATCGGTCTGATCGGTACGCCTTTTCCGAACGAGTGGAACAGCCTCGCCTCCAGTCTCCGTGCCACAGGATTCTTTCTGCTCTTCCTCTACATTCTCATCATCCTCTTTCTTATCGGCTTCAAATATAAAACCAAGCCCTTTTTGAGCCTCTTGGACAGGCTCCATTTCTTGGTACCCCTTCAATTCCGCGCAAAGATCATGGACACGATCTGGAATTTCAGCCTCGGCCTGGTTCTGATGAAGCGTCCCTCTCGCTGGTTGCTGGTGATTTTTTTCTCGTGCCTTCTGTGGTTCTCCAGTCTTTGCCAGATCCAGTTGGTGCAGTACTCTATACATCTCTCCTTGCCTTTTGCCGCCCCTTTTCTGATCATGGCCATGGCCTCCTTCGGCGTCATGATTCCCTCTGCTCCCGGTTTTATAGGGACTTTTCACCTCTCTGTACAGTACGCGTTCCTCTTGTATGGAGTACCGAAGGAAGAGGCGCTTTCAGCCGCCATCCTGTGGCATGCCGGCTTTTTCTTTCCCACCATCATCCTGGGCTTCGCCTCCTTTCTCATCGTCCACAAACCCGTAGACGCCGTCACCGGCGAACCCACGACACTTCCGGAATGAGGCGCTTTGGGTCCTGTAAAGGCCTTCCAGTAAGAAAAGCCGCCGTTTCATGAAAATTTTGTTGGACATTTCGGACCATATTTTCTATAGGTTAATATTTCGTCGTATTGGGCGGCTTTGCTGCCCGGAAAAGAAACTTTGTACTCAATCGAACCAGCGCAAGCGATGAAAGACACCCTCCTCACTTTCCCAAAAGGCGGCGTTCACCCCCCCGAGTCCAAAGCACTCAGCGAGCATCTGGCCATAGAAACCTTACCCCTCCCGAAGGAGGTGGATATCCTTCTGATTCAGCATTTTGGGGCACCATGCAAGCCTTTGGTAGAGAAAAAGGACAAAGTGACAGAGGGCGATTTGATCGGCGAGGTGGAAGGCGGCCTGGGGGCGCCTGTTCACGCCAGTGTGACCGGCACCATAAAGAGCATCGGTTCCGCAGCAAGCCCCGTGTCCGTAACCGCTCCTGCGATAACCATCCAAACAGATCCGGAAGCGGAACCTAGGGCTTACACGCCCTCCGATTGGAAAGCCCGGCCCCGGGAAGAACTGCTGGCGCGGATCAAAAAGGCCGGGATCGTGGGGCTCGGGGGTGCAGGTTTTCCAACCCATGTGAAGCTTTCCCCGCCCCCTGAGGCAAAGGTCGACACTTTGATCATCAACGGCGTGGAATGCGAACCTTACCTCACCACAGATCACCGCCTCATGCTTGAACATCCGGAAGAAATCATCGAGGGGGCCAAAATTATCCTCACGATCCTTGGAATCCACGAGTGCCATATCGGCGTTGAAGCCAATAAGATGGATGCTGTGGATGTGCTGGGCAAGGCTCTCAGGGATCGGCCCGCCGACCCTTTTGAGTTCACGGTCCATGCGTTGAAGGTCAAGTATCCCCAAGGGTCTGAAAAACAACTCATTGAAAGTATTACAGGCCGCAGGGTTCCGGGATTCGGACTCCCCTTCGATGTGGGCGTGGTCGTGCAGAACACGGCAACCACCAAAGCGATCTATGATGCTGTGGCCCTCAACAAGCCCCTGTATGAAAAAGTGATCACCATCTCCGGCAAGGGCATTCAAAGACCGGCAAACCTCAGAGTAAGGATTGGGACGAGACTCAGCGATATCGTGACTTATCTGGGGGGCACCACACCCGATCTGTCCAAAATCGTGATGGGGGGGCCCATGACGGGTTTTTCCATCTCCACCCTGGACATTCCGGTGATAAAGACCACCTCGGGCGTTCTTTTCCTCTCCCAGGACGAGGTGGACACCCGGCCCCACAGCCAGTGCATCCGATGTGGATGGTGTGTTGATGTGTGCCCGATGGGCCTCTCTCCCAACGACATTGGAATCTATGTGGAGGCCGGGCGAGCAGAGGACACGGCACATTTCGGCGTATTTGAGTGCTTCGAATGCGGATGCTGCGCCTTCGTCTGCCCGGCAAAGAGGCCGCTCGTTCAGTTCATTCGCCTGGCCAAAATGAAGGCCAAGAAATAGGAGTGACGCCATCGAAGAGCAGGTGAAACAACCTGAGACGGGAGCAGGGGAACCCGGCTTATGGTCGGTTTCCATATCTCCCCATGTAAAAAGCCGGGAGTCGGTGGAAAAGATCATGTGGACGGTCGTCGCTTGCTTGATACCGCCCCTGATCTTGTCGGTCTTCATATTCGGCTTCCAAACCCTGATTATCACCGCCGTCAGCGTAGCCAGTTGTGTGGCTACAGAGGCCGTCTCCCAGAAGGCGCTCCGCCGCCCCATCACGGTCCGAGACGGCAGCGCCGTGATCACCGGGATGCTCCTTGCCTACGTGATTCCTCCCGGTGTTCCTTATTGGATGCCTGTCTTGGGCGCGGTGGTCGCCATTTTTGTGACAAAGCACCTTATGGGCGGCATAGGGTTCAATATATTTAATCCGGCCCTCATTGGCCGGGCTTTTCTGATGGCGACCTACCCGGTGGCCATGACCTCTGCATGGCTTCCGCCCATACGGGATGCGTCCATATTCAAATATATGGGATCCGGCGTGGACGCCGTCTCAACCGCCACGCCCCTATATGTGCTCAAACATTACGGCTTGGGCGGTCTCATTGAGAAATTCGGCTCCATGACTTCGATCTATGGTAACTTTTTTGTGGGCTGGCGACCGGGCTCCATCGGGGAAACGTCTGTTCTACTGTTGGTGATCGGGGGCCTTTACCTGCTTTATCGGGGGTACATCACCTGGCACATCCCCGTGTCGGTCATAATCTCTGTGGGCTTCTTCACTTGGATTTTCGGGGGCGAAGGGCTCTTCAACGGGAATCCCCTGCTGGCCGTCATGTCCGGCGGGGTTCCTTTGGGAGCCATTTATATGGCAACGGACTACGTCACCTCGCCCAACCAGAAGAGCGCTCAGTTCGTGTTCGGGGCCGGAATCGGTGCCCTAACGGTTCTTATCCGGCTAACGGGAGGATATCCCGAGGGAGTGGCCTACGCGATCCTCTTGATGAACACCCTCACCCCCGTCTTGGACAGCTGGTTTAAGCCGGAGCGGTTCGCCCGACCTAAAGGTGCGATAGGATGAAGCAGATTATTCGAATCACCATAGGGTTGACCATTTCCTGCCTCATTGCCGCCTTTCTCATGGGAGCTGTGTTCACCATCACGGCGAAGGCCAAGAAGCAGAACGAGCACCGTCAGATTCAAGAAACCATGCTCGAACTGCTCGGATATCACAAGGGCAATTCTCCCCCTTCTGATCTGAAACTCCGCAATATCTATCGATACGTGCTTGACTCCGACAGCGGCAAATACTTGGGATACATGATCCCGGTCAAGGTCCAAAATGGAGTGGGTTACAAGCTGCTGGTCATGAATTTAAAAGGGAACTTCCACAACCTCATTGATCTCAACATAGAGCCCGAGAACGTCATCGAAAGCCGAGAACGAGAGACGGCTTTGAAAGAGGCCCTTCAACCGCCACTCAGCTCCGCTTACGCCGGAGAAACGGTTATCGCCACGTCTGGTGAAAAACGCGTGGCCTATTTGGTCAAAGGGGAATTTCAAGGGTATAAAACTTTTATCCATATCATGCTGGCCCTGGATCCAACCTTCTCGGTATTGGGCATGGAGGTGATGGAGCACGAAGAGGATCCCGGGCTGGGCGGTGAGATCGAGGAGGATTACTTCAAGAATCAGTTCGAGAACAAAACCTTTGAAAAGCTCAAAGAGCTGGACGTGGTCAAAGAACCCCTGCCCGAAGAGTACAGGAAATATTTGGAGCCTGAGCTTAGACAAACGCTCACCCGGCGTAACCTGGAGAGCATAAAGAATAAATATCAAGGGAGCGATATCTATGCCCTGACCGGGGCGACCATATCAAGCAAAGCGGTGACCGAGGGGGTCAAGAACGCCGCAATGAAGTTCGCCTATCGCATGGGGACGCTGGACCGGGTCATCGCGGAGCAAGGTGTACGAGCGGCTTTCTAGTTGCTTTCCATGTAGAAATGGCCCTTTTCCGCAATCTCTGTGTCAACCCGCGGGATTCCTTGTGCGGCGTGCATACTGTACGCCTCCGCGCAATCCCTTGATTTCCTTGATCTTGCGAAAAATTGCTCATTTCTGAATTGGACACGTAAGTTAGACAAAGAGGAGAAAAGCATTGCCGGTTACCCAAAGGACAAACACCCAGTTGCTTTTTAACGGGATTCTCACGGAGAACCCGATATTTCGCCTGGCCCTTTCCATGTGTCCCGCGGTGGGGATCAGCACCAGCGTCATGAACGGCTTCCTTTTAGGTATAGCCGTTCTCTTTGTTCAGGTTTTTTCCAGTTGCACGATTGCAGCCATTAAGGACTACATTCACCCGCGAATTCGTATTCCCACATACACCCTGACCATTGCCACGTGGGTAACCATCATCGATCTCCTGCTCGCCGCTTACATGCCGGAGGCTTACAAGGCCATGGGCATTTTTGTGAAGCTCATCGTGGCCTTTGCCATTATTACCATGCGTCTGGAAATGTTCGCTGCCAAGAACCCCATCATCCCGTCCTTCTGGGATGCGGTGGGAATGGGACTGGGATTCATGTTCGGCATGATGACTCTTGGCTTTGTCCGGGAGCTTCTCGGGGCGGGAACCCTCTTCGGTCACGACGTGCTGGGCGTCCGTCCCCTTCTGTTTTTCATTCTCCCTGCCGCCGGATTTTTCTGTGTAGGCTTTATGATGGCCCTGTTCAACTATGTGGAACTTCTCTTCAAAAGAATGAAAGAGAAAAAGGATTGAAGACTGTGAAAACACCCAGGCTTCCCATCATCGTTTCAGGCATGTTTCTTGCCCTGGTGCTCCTTTTGGCGGGCTGCGCACAGGAACACCGTTTCATCAGAAAGACATCTTTTGAGGGAAACAATCACATTGTGATCGTCTTTGCCGGACCCGTTGACAAGGACTGGGCGAAAAACGTAGCAAACTATGCGGTCTATGAAAAGCCGGATCCGGATATTCTCTTGAACATTACAGGCGTGGCACTGTCCCCGGATCGAAAGGCGGTTACCCTCACTTTTGAAAACGACCTGAATAAAACAGAGCCCCATCTCGTGACCTTGAAAGACTTGAAGGCTGAAGGGAAATCGGTGGGGACGGTCCTCTTGACGGTTAAAAAGCTTTACTTCGGGTATCTTTTCTCCATTTTGCTGGGCGCCATGATTATCAAGAACTTCGTGTTCACAAAATACCTCGGCCTTTGCGTCTTTTTCGGCACATCGCAGAAAAAATCCACGGCAGTGGGCATGGGCATTACTTTCACCATTGTGATCGTGGCCAGTGCCATGATGTCCTGGTTCCTTTACCAATTTGTTTTGAAACCCTACCGACTCGACTTTCTGCAAATCATTGTCTTTATCGGACTGGTCTCCCTTTCCGTCCAGGCCGTGGATACAATCTTGAGAAAAGTGAATCCGGCTCTGTTCAAAGCTTTCGGGGTTTTTTTGGTTCTGGTAATCGCCAACTGCATTATTTTAGCGGTCCCTTTAATCCTGGCCAACATGGAGTACAATGCCTGGGAGAGCCTCATGCTGGCTTTCGGTGCCGGTACCGGATTCTTGATTGCTCTTTTCTTGATGTCCTCAGTGCGTGAGCGACTCGAGTTGGCCAATGTGCCCCCCACCTACAGGGGGCTCCCCATTGCTTTCATCACGGCAGGGCTTTTTGCGCTCGCCTTTATGGGATTCTCGGGAATGTCTATTTTCTAGCGAAGCTTCGCGTCAAACCAAAGAAGCCTTCGCCAGGGATAAGCGTCCCTTTCAAGCACACAGCATGAAGCGGCTTAAGGCCAAAGGCGCAGCCGCCGTCGCCTGAGGGCTTTGGCGGGCCAGGAGGCGCAAGGAAGTTTCAGTTGGATATTCGAATTGCCGTGAGCCTCATGCCTTATGCCTTGCGCCTTGAACGCGATAACACGCAGACCGGCTCGATAAAAGCTTGACACAAATGCTAGGATTTTGGCTATAAATGTAGTTGGAAGGAACGAATTGTCATGGATCCATTCTTAATTAAGTTAGCCATTGGGGGTCTGGCTGTTTTAGGCGCCATAGGCCTTTTGTTCGGCATCGGATTGGCCCTTGCCGCCCACAAGTTCGCGGTGAAGACCAACCCCAAGGTCGAGGAAGTAGTGGAAGTACTCGCAGGGGCCCAGTGAGGCGGATGTGGCTACGCCGGGTGCGAAGCCTATGCCGAAGCCGTGGTCAATGATCCCAATGTGAGGCCGAACCTCTGTTTTCCGGGAAAGTCAGACGTGGCGGAAGCCGTAGCCGAGATTACGGGAAAAAAGACGGCTGCCGTTGAAGCCATGGTGGCCGCCGTTCGTTGCTCCAGACTGGAAGGCAAAGTTCGTCAAAAATACCGTTATATAGGCCACGGCTCTTGCTCCGGGGCCAATCTGGCCTTCGGCGGTCCCCAGGGGTGCCTGTACGCGTGCATCGGCTTGGGGGAGTGCGCGGAAGCGTGCCCCTTTGATGCAATTACCATGGAGGAGGGTTTCCCCGTTGTGGATCCCGAGGCCTGTGTGGGTTGCGGAACCTGCGTTCGGACATGTCCGAAAAAGATCATAGAGCTTTTGCCGCGCACGGCGAGGGTGTGGGTCCCTTGCAGCACTCAGGACCCTGGAAAGAAGGTCAAGGAAGTTTGCGAAGCGGGTTGCATCGCCTGTAAAATGTGTGTCAAAGTCTGCCCGGCTAAGGCGGTTAGCTTGGAAAACAACGTGGTGGTCATCGATCACGACAAGTGCATGGCTTACGGCCCTGAGTGCGGAGAGATCTGCGTGGAAAAGTGCCCTCGCCATATCTTCCGGCACTTCCGCCCCGAAAAGAAGTCTATCTCTCAAGTCGAGGCTTCAGTGGGATAAAAAATCGATTCTTTTTGCTATAAAGAAACAACATTGTGGTATATGTTTTGTGGTGGAGGCATAAGATGAAAAAAATGGATGAATTTGTTCAACACAGCCTGAACCGAAGATCTTTCCTGAAGCTGAGCGGATTGCTCGGCTTAGGCGTTGCCTCTGCAGGGGTTTTGCCCATGGGTGCGGAAGCGGTCCGATTCAACCCAAACATGATGAAGGTGTCCAAGACCAGACTGGCTATGGGAACCTTTGTCTCCATGACCCTTGTTCATCCGTCAAAGGACCAGGCCGAAGAGGCCATGGGTCAGGCCTTTTATGAGATCGACAGGCTGTCCGGCCTTTTGAGCCGCTTCGACGAGCAGACGGCGGTTGCCCAACTCAACAGGGAAGGTCGGCTTAAAGATGTCCCGCATGAACTTGCCCGAGTCGTGGCCACGGCTCTGGACTATCACCGAGTGACCCGGGGCTGCTTTGATATTACAGTGAAACCCGTGGTCGACCTGTTCAGAGACAAACTCGGCGGTGAAGAAAAAGTAAAGCCCACAGGGAAAGAGCTTGCCCAGGTCCTAAAACTGGTGGGTTCCGAAAAAATACGCATGCAGGAGCGGGCCCTATTCTTTGAACAGCCCGGCATGGGCATTACCCTGGACGGCATTGCCAAGGGATACATTGTTGACAGGGCTTCGCAAGCCCTCACGAAGCTCGGCATCGAGAATCATCTCATCAATGCCGGCGGAGACATAAGAACCAGAGGTTCCAAGGCGGGCAACAAACCATGGATGGTGGCCATTCAGGATCCTTCAAAAAGAAGCAACTACCCGGATGTTATCCGCATGCGAGATGGCGCGGTGGCCACTTCCGGGGACTATGAGATTTATTTCGACCGGGAGAAGATGTTCCATCACATCATCAATCCAAAAACAGGGCTTTCTCCGGAACTAAGCACAAGCGTCTCCATTTTGGCACCCACCACCATGGAAGCGGATGCCCTTGCAACCAGTGTCTTTGTCATGACACCCGAAGAAGGAACGCGGCTTATCAATGGAATGCCGAACTGTGAGTCTCTGGTGGTAGCCAGGAGCGGCAGAATTTCGAAATCAAACGGGTGGACCAGTATATCGAAACGTCACTAGCAAAGCTTAGCCAGGGATGGTTGTTCCCCTCAGGGCGATATCATGAAACGGTCTAAGGCTAAAGGCATATAAGGCGCAGGGAAGTTTCAGTTGGTTTCTGGGTTTGCCTTGAGCCTTGAGCCTTGCGCCTTACGCCATTTAATAAAGGTCGTACCATTCTTCTTCCGCATAATCCCTGAACCGGGTGTGCTCCTTTTGAAAGGTCAGGCGAAACGGCCCTGTAGGGCCGTTTCGCTGCTTCGCAATTTCAATGGTGAGAACGTTG
>JARRRH010000038.1:0-9721 GCA_037380925.1 Deltaproteobacteria bacterium
TTTGTTATATCCGCCGCCCACGCCGACCTGATAGAAGGAAGGATGTAGTCGTCCTTTTTTAAACCGTAACAAAAGCCCACCGGGATTGCTTCCTGTCCCAGGCAGGAGGTGGGTTTGATGTCGGTTTTGGCAATTTCCAGAGCCAGTTCGATTTTCTTCTCTTCAAAGACCCTGGCTAAAAGCAAGCTTTTAAAGAGGCCAATTTTCGTTGCCTTGTGCACAATGCCCGCCCCCTTTCGGGTTGATCTTCTGTTGTTTCAAATTGCCTATCATACGGTCGCCCCTTTTCATGGAGAGGCTAGTCCATACCGTCTCGTATCACAGGGAGAAGAAGATAAGAAGCATAGTTTTGGCATCGATAAATCTTGTGGACTACGGTCTTGCTCGAGCAGATGTGATAAGGAATGTATTCCACAGCACTGTCGCCGGCTACACCGGTCGGTACATCCATGGTCGTGATTTCCAAACCTATGCGGTGGTCTTTCTTGAAGGTATTTGAAGTCGGAGCAATCTCCACGTCGTACCTGGTAATCTCGCCAGGCTTGACGGGTTTTTGGGCGCTCCGAGTGAATGGGTGAAAGGGCTGACCGGGCAATGATTTCTCTTCATGAATCTCTCGATGTGATGCCTTGAGCCATCCCCTTGTAACCTCTCTCTCAAATACCGGGGGACGTTCCATTTCACCCTCTCTAGCGGTTTGAACGGACACATCCGGCCCCACGTCCTTAAGGATGATGATCCAATTGGTGTCCTCCTGGTCAATTTCAGCCCAGAAATGAAAGGAGAGGGGGCCCGTGATTTCCAGATCGCGAGGAAGCGGATCTGTCATGTAAACCAGCTTTTGCACGCGCCTGGTTTGCGACAGGGGCATCTGAGCGAAACAGTCCGGGGCGTCAATGCCGTCCCTGCTGGAGGGGGTAAAAGGCTCCCACCGCAGGCGCTCCCAACTGTCCAAGTAGAGTCTGGTCCATTGGGTTTCCTTCAGCGGCCAATCATCCGAGTAGCGCCACCGGTTAGATCCCATTACCCAAATTTTGACTCTCGGTTCATCCAGGACACCTGTGTCAACGCCTTTGAGCCAATAATCATACCAGCGAAGCACCTCATCATGGTAAGAACTCCACGGCCTGGGCTGGTGGGCCGGTCCTGTAATCAGCAGTTTCTTGAAGGGCGCGTTCGTACATTTCTTCCAGTATCTCAAGGAGCCGAAAAGATGAATTTTGTAAGTGTAACCATACCACCCTGCGCCGGTGTAAAAGGGGATCCTGATTTTTTTCAGATCCTGTTCGACCTTGTCCTGGTCCTCGGGCTCGTAAGGGTTGATGAGTTCCCTGAAAAAGCGCAGACCCAGCTTGCCCCTCCTTTCCAAGACATTGAACAGGTGGGGGTACATCCTATAATCCGGGTTATCACAAGCCTCTTTCCAAAGACGCTCTTCCTCGGGTGCAAATTCAATATCTCTTGGGTTTTCAGCGCTGAATTTCATCAAGTGGAACCGGAAGGTGTGCAAGAGGCCTCCAGGAAATACATCCCTGAAAGAAATACTCGAAGGGTCATAGGGGAAAATGGCCTTCAGGTGGGGCGGCTGGGTCATGGCTGCAATCATTTGATTTTGGCCAAACGCTGAAATTCCCACCATGCCCACATTGCCGTCGCACCACGGCTGTTCGGCTATCCACTCGATCAGGTCATAGGCATCTGTGATCCCTTTGGTATGGGGATCTCCGGGGTCGGAGTTTCCGAAGCCTCTTGGATTGCCGGTAACGTGAACATAGCCCCTTGATGTGAAAAATCGGGTATCCCCTCCCTCGGCCGGCCCGCACCAAAGGGGAGCCCACGCCGGTTGGTTGTTGCAGGCATCGACGATCTCGGGGCTTTGCAGAAATTTATTGTGATAGGCGAAAGCCAGCAAGGCAGGAAAGCGCCCTTCTGCATGAGGACGGTAGATATCGATCGCGACTCTGGTCCCGTCCCGCATGGGGACCATCACATCCCTACCCTCAACTTTTGTACTGTAAGTGGGCTGGGTAACCTCACTTTTCATACCGGCTCCTCCCGCAGAAAGTCCCTCAATTCAAACAGGGATGTCAAGCCCCTTTATAATTCTGCAGATTTCCCGCATGACCGGTGCGATTCGCCTGATCCACCCAGGGTGCCCAGCAGTCTGGAGCCTCAAGTTAGAGAAGCCCAGCAAAAGGTCCCCTGTTAACAGTTCAATCAACACCTCTGTGGGCCCCATGAAACGAAAATCTTCATCATTGAAGTGTAGCAATCCGGGTGCTCCGTGGATTTCTCCCTTTTCTAAAGAAAAATGGCTTCTGAAGGGGCTGTCCGAGGCCTCAATGTTGCAGCCGAAATCTCTGTCCACCTTTTCCAAGACGGATTTCATCTCTTTCGAGTGGACCGCTCTGTAAGCAACGCCATCCCATAAAAGGGAGGTGACTTGGTCCGTCAGGGCCGGAGCCTCACTGAAGAATTTGGCGGCCTCGGCCTGCCGTAGCTTTTCGAAGAGCCTTTCCATGAAATCCGGACACTCGCCCAGCAATTTCTCTATTCCATACTCTCGGATCTCCCCCAGTACTGAAGGCAATTCCTCTTTCAAGCTTGGGACAGGCATCCGCATCAAATACTCGTGTGGCGTTCCTATCACTTTGCCGGGCATGTGCTTTCCCCTACCTCGATTCAGCCTTCCATACCCTGCAAAGGATCGCTCGGATTTGAGGGACCCCAACCACCGGGTCGAACGGAGGATCCAAAGTGACAAGGGCATTTATGTTGGAATCCAAGCAGCCGTGCATGGGCCCGTCCTTCTCCGGAAACCACCAGGCATGGGGGCCCGCGACCACGTCGGGATGCATGTCCTCAACGAGCCGGGCACGGAATGTCACGCGTCTTTTCCCTGCTGATTTGGGCGTCTCCAAGTAGATCCAATCATCCGATTTAATGCCCAGATCAGCTGCCCTTTTGGAGTTTATCTGCAAATAGGGTTCCGGGTTTAATTGCCGCTGGCGTTTGATTTGCCTGCCTTCGCTGTGCATATAGCCGTGGGTTCGGTAGTGGGTGTAAATGAATGGAAATTTTTTGAAGAGCCCGGGAGTTCTTATCGGACTCTCCGGTGGCTCCTGGAAAACCGGCATGGGATCCAACCCCATGGCCTCAAAAATTTTGGAGTATAACTCTACCTTGCCCGATGGGGTGTTGAATGGCGGAGTGCTCGTCCTGTATCGCTCGTAATTTCTGGGCAAGGTGAGGGTTGCGTTGGGTTTCTGGAGGAGGTCATGGTACGTCACCCCCTGGTATTTCAGCATCCAGTTTAGATAACCGTGCAGTGTATCCCATGGGGAGACATCCATTCCCATCCTCTTGCCGATTTCAATGGCCACCTCGCGGTCGTCCCGACACTCGCCCGCAGGCTCAACTATCCTTTCCCTTGCGCTGATCGTGCTGGAGGGATGCCCGAAGGCCTCCACCAGTTGATCACACTCTGTGTAAAAGGCTGCAGGAAGCACAATGTCCGCCAGTTCGGCCGTAGGGGTCATGAACAACTCCGATACGAAGATGAAATCCAGTTTGTTCTTCAGGATATTCCAGATCCTTTCGCTGTCCATTTCCGCTACGATCAGATTATTGGCGACGGCCCACAGGGCCCTCACCTTGCCTTCTTCCATTGCCCTTATGGTGGTGGGTATGTGGCAAAAGGCGGCTTTGTGCATCAAGGGGTATTGTCTCGCTCCAAACCGTTTCTCATTAACGGCCGCAGGCGGCTTCACCCCACTGAACATGATGTAGGGGTGCCACATCAGAGCTTCTTGGAAGGTCCGGTGATAGAGGAGGTTCCCTCCCTTGGCATCCACGTTCCCGGTAATCCCGATGAGGATCGAGATGGCCCTACAGGTCTGGGTGGAGGTAATCTGCTGGGCACCCGATCCCAATCGCACGTAAATGCATCCGGGTCTGTTGCCTGCATAGATCCGGGCCGCTTTTGCGATATCCTCTTCGGACAATCCGGTAACCGCAGCGGCCCACGCGGGGGTGTATTGTCGCACATGGTCACACAACTTTTCAAAGCCGGAACAATATTTTTCCACGAACTCTTTGTCATACAGATCCTGGTTGATTATGACATTTGCCATGGCCAAACCGAGCGCCATGTCTGTTCCCGGCCGGATCCGCAACCACAGATGTGCCCGCTTCGCCATGGGGATGGGCCGAGGGTCGATCACGATCAGCTTGGATCCGGAACGAAGGGCGCGATGGATTACCCTGGCCTGGGCAGGAGTGGCCACATCCGGTTCAGAACCCCAGAATATGATACATTTGGCCTCTCCATAATCAGGGCCGAATTCATAGGTGACCGAATCGCCGAAGGTCACCGTATTGGCCATGACGTCAGGGTGGATGCAGGTATATCTCCCCATATGGGTGTTCGGCGTAGGCCACAGCCTCTCGGCGATCTTGGCCGCCTGGATGCTGGTATGCTTCTGGCCCGAACCGCAAGAGACATGAATGGCTTCCGGCCCATATTTTTCTTTGATCTCCTTCAACCGGCCTGCAATGGTGTCGAGGGCTTCATCCCATGAAATCCGCTGCCACTTCCCCTCTCCCCTGGCGCCGGTCCTCTTGAGGGGATAGAGCAAACGGTCAGGATGATACATGACCTCCGGAATGGTGGCTCCCTTAATGCAGACACTGGCGCAATTGAGGCAACGGGCGGCTTCTTTCATGCCCTTGTCCGTGTCATAACCCAGCTCAACCTCATTGAAAGAGGAGACTGCCTCTTTGGTCGAAAGGGTAGGGGTTGCGTAGCGCTCACTTTGGGACGGGAAATCCGCATTCACCGTTTCTCTGGCCCTCTCCAGAGTTTGGGCCAAAGAAGGCTCCTGTTCTTTGGGCCTGGAACCGGTTAGATATTCGATAATAGACGCGGCAGCCCTTCTTCCTGCAGCAATACTGTCCACCACGGTGCCTGCCCCGGCGACAGCATCGCCGGCCGCAAAAAAGCCCGGGATATTGCACGCCATGGTTTTGAAATCCACGGCCAGGGTGCCGCGTGGGGTCCGCTCAAGCCCGCCGGGGACCTGCAGTGATGCCAAGGATGGGAGTTGTCCAATGGCAATGATCACCGTTTCGGCGGGGAGGAAGACTTCGCTCGCGGGGCCCTCCTGCAACGTTAAGGCGAGATTGCCATCCTCACCCATCCGGGATGAGGCGACTTGCCTGAGATACACCCCGGTGACTCTTCGTTGCCCATCGTCTCTGAATTTCTCCGGTGCAAGGGATGGATGAATCTTAACCCCTTCCTGAATCGCCTTGTCATGCTCCCAAGGATCGGCGGGCATGGACTCCAGAGATTCGGCACAGGCCACACCGACTTCCTTAGCTCCCAGCCGCACCGCGGCCCGGGCCACGTCCATGGCCGTGTTCCCTCCCCCAATGACAAGGACACGGCCACTCGTGCAGACCTTCTTGCCTTTCTTTACGTCCTCCAGCAGGGTGAGCGCGTAATGGACGCCCTGGAGGGCGGAACCGGAAACTTCCAACGGCTTGGGCACCCAGCTCCCGATAGCAATCAGGACGGCATTGTGAGTCTTCAGCAGGCTTTCAATTGGAAGATCCCGGCCGACGGGAGTATTCGTCTTTATATGCACGCCCATGGCTTCCAGGTATTCCACATCCGCCTGGACGGTTTCCCTGGGCAGTTTGAATTCAGGAATTACACCGGTCAACATGCCTCCTGGTTCCGAAGAGGCCTCAAAAACCGTGACCCCGAAGCCCTCCTTCACCAAGTCATGGGCGGCCGTGAGACCGGCGGGACCCGCTCCGATGATAGCCACGGTCTCCTCCTGGGAGCGCGATACCGGGGTCGGTCCCCATCCTGATCGCCGGGCATAATCGGCCACTAAGCGTTTCACAGCCATGATTCCAACCGATTCATCGACCACCCCGCGAATGCATTCCTTTTCGCAGGGATGGTGGCAGATCCTACCGCAAACCATGGGGAAGGGGTTGGTATCCCTGATGATCTCCATGGCCTTTTCGAAATTGCCCTGAGAGGCTGCGATGACGTATCCCGGGACGTCCATCCCGATTGGGCAAGCTTCACGGCAGGCAGCCGCTCGGTTGACAGGAGCTGCATCGACAACTGCTACAACTCTCCCCTCGACAACCTCCGCGATGAGATGGCACTTCTGATGGCAACGTAAACAGACGGTGTGGGCTTGCACCCTCAAAGCTCCGTTTCATTCCGTGCTGGAGAGTAAAACCTCCTCCACCCAGCGTGTATTGACTTTCCCATTTTGATAATCGGGATGCTTCAATATCCTCTGATAAAATGGAATCGTGGTATTTATCCCCGACACGGCAAAATCAGACAAAGCAATCTTCATCCGCTCGATCGCTTCGTGCCGGTCTTTGCCCCGGGTGATCAGTTTACCGAGAAGCGAATCATAGAAGGGAGGAACCGTGTATCCGGCATAGCAATGGCTGTCCAATCGTATCCCCTGACCTTCCGGCGGAGTCCACTCGGTGAGTTTCCCCGGACAAGGTCGAAAACCTGTTTCCGCCGACTCGGCATTTATCCTGCATTCAACAGCATGCCCACTCAGCTTCACCTCTTCCTGAGAGAAGCTTATGCGGTCCCCGGCGGCAATGCGGATCTGTTCTTTAACCAGGTCTAAGCCGGTGATCATTTCAGTGACCGGATGTTCCACCTGAATTCGCGTATTCATTTCTAAAAAGTAGAATTGGGCACTGTCCTGGTCTAAAATGAATTCAACGGTGCCCGCATTTTCATATTTTATATGTCGGGTGATAGCGAGCGCCGCGTTGCAGATTTTTTCCCTGATTTCGGCCGTCAGGGCTGGAGACGGTGATTCCTCAACCATTTTCTGATAGCGTCGTTGTAAAGAGCAATCACGCTCAAAGAGGTGGACGATATTTCCAAGCCTATCCCCGAGGATCTGAATCTCAATGTGCCTTGCATTCGGAATGAAATGCTCTACGTAAATTCGACCATCTCCAAATGCCGCCTGTGCCTCCGCAGAAGCCTCGTCAAAAATGGCTCTCATCTCCTTGGACCGCGTTACTGTCTTCATCCCCTTGCCGCCCCCTCCGGCTGCCGCCTTCAAGAGAATCGGATATCCGACTTGGTCAGCCACGGTGGCCGCGGTCTCATAATCATTTACCAGTTCCGAGCCCGGAATCACTGGAACCCCCACCTCAGAGGCCATTTTTCGGGCCAGCAGTTTGTCTCCCATCTGCCTAATGTTGTTCGCGGTGGGTCCAATAAAGGTGATTGCGTTCTGAGTGCAAGCTTCCGGCAACTCCGGCTGTTCGGCCAGAAAACCGTATCCTGGATGGATGGCATCCGCGCCCGTACCAAGCGCCGCCGCAATGATCGTCCCTACCTTCAAGTAGCTCTCGGTGGCCCTCGGAGGGCCGATGCATACAGCACGGTCCGCCAGGCGAGCAGGAAGACTTTCCTTATCCGCTTCTGAGACCGCCACAATAGGTTGTATGTCCAACTCCCGACAGGCTCGTATGATGCGAACGGCAATCTCGCTTCGGTTGGCAACCAAAACACGCGAGATCCCCTTCATGGAGCTTGTTCCTCTTCGGCTTCGTGTTCCAAGGCTTCTTCCAGAAAGAAAAGAACTTCCTTGTACTCCACAAGCTGAGCGTTTTCTGCGCAAATTTTCGCGATCCGGCCGCTTACGCCGGCCTTGACCGTATTGAAAAGCTTCATTACTTCAATAATGCAAACCACGTCCTCTTCTGTTACAAACTGTCCTACCTCCACAAACGGAGGAGCCCCCGGCTTAGGGGCCCTGTAAAATGTGCCGAGCATGGGTGCGCGAATAGGAATAAGGCCTTCTGCGTCAAGGGCCGGCGCAGGCATTCCTTCCGGTGCGGGCGCGTCGAGGACACCGGGCCTTGCGGAACCGGTTTCGTGAGCAGGCGGTTCTTCCCCTTGCCTGTCCAACGCCGTGGCTTCGGGCAGAGCTTCAGCCTGCCGTTCCGATTCCGCCCTCCTGTTCTTCTTCAAACTAAACTTCAGTTCCCCGGTCTCAAGGTGAAACTCCGCCACGTTGGATTCCGCAACGATCTTTAGGATTTCCATAAGCTCATCTTTGTTTATGAACCCCATGAAATCTCCCTCCATAGCCCCCGCGTGTTACCGTCAAAACCGCTGTTCTATCTTAAGAGACCCTTTTTGAATATTGACCATTTTGATATCCTGCCTCTTCACCAGTTCCCTGACCAAAGCGTTCAACGGCCTTCTCATCAAAGGGCGCAATTCAATCGTCTTCCTGTTTTGGTAAAATTTTTCCATGGTTTCCCGGGTGTTGAATATAGACAGAAGCAACTCCTCATCTGAATCAAAAGTCCCCTGTTCCTCTCGTACCTTTTTTAAAAAAGGCACTTCGAAACTTTCAGAAGGATCGATGGGCTCCTTTTCGCCGCCGGACAGAATTCGATCCATCGCATTGGGATCGACAGGGGCTGCCGGCTTCCCGTAGGCCCCTCTGACATATAGCCGTAATTCCTGGGGCACCGTGTGATAGCGCTCTCCTTCCATGACATTAAACACGGCCTGCACGCCTACCAGCTGAGAAAACGGAGTGACCATGATGGGGTAGCCGAGCTCCCGACGCACAACAGCCGCCTCTTCGAGGACTTCGGGTAACTTGTGAATAAGCCCAAGCTCCGACAGCTGATTTTCCAGGTTAGACATCATGCCGCCGGGGATCTGGTGGGCTGCGAATTTCTTGTATTCAACAGGGTCGAACCTTACTCGTTTGCCCACCGGCTTCTTCTCCTCGTACGCCTTCCAGTAAAAATAATCGTCAATTTCCATGAGGCGCCGCTCGCGAACTGTTACCGCAATCCCATTTTCCCGGGCTCGATGCAGCACATCGATGGAGGCAGGAAGCGAGTAACCGTAGGCCAGGGGAAAGGTGACCGTTTTCAGGGAATCGATGCCCACCTCCATTGCAGCCTGATATTGATCGAGGGATAGGCCGGTGTTCGAATGGGCAAAGAAGGCCAGCTGAGCTTTATCTTTCAAGGCTCCACGAACCGCCACGATGAGGGAGCGCAGCCTTTCCGGCAGGATCACGCCGCAGGGGTCGGACAGATTGACCACATCCACGCCCAGCTTGATGAGGATCTCAGCCTTTTCCGCATAGTACTCATCGGTGTGCACCGGGCTTTCATTGTAGGACAACAGCGCGGTCGTCCGAAGACCCAGCTGTTTGGCTGTCTTGAAATGGAATTCGATAATATCCAGATCATTAAGACCGTCGAAAACTTCAACCCACTCTATGCCTGTTCGCTGGATGCATTTTAGAAAAAGCTCGACAACGTCATTGGGAAACAACTGCCATCCCATAAGGTTCCTGCTGCGGATGAAAAAATTTTGGGGTGTTTTGGGCATGAGCCTTCTCAAGAGGCGAAGGCGCTCCCAGGGATCTTCGAACAGATATTTCACTGCGGTCTCAAAGGCCGCGGCGCTGGTAACGCAAATCTTGGCAAATCCGGCCTCGTCTATGGTAGGAGCAATGCCCAGCATAGTTTCTGTCTTCATCCGGGTGGCCCATAAGGACTGGGGACCGTCCTGAAGGTTTCATCTTCAAATCCGACTTCTCTCACCATCTTTTCACGACCGTGAGCTTCAGGTCTCCTGATTCGACATGCAATTCCCTGCACGTCGACTGCTCAA